>JAXHTA010000611.1:0-2281 GCA_034190285.1 Thermodesulfobacteriota bacterium
GATCTTGATTCGGTCACAGACCCCCCTGTCCGGGAACTGATTCACAAATACGGGAAGTCGGGTGTGAATCTCTTTGTTTCCGATTTTTCACTGGACACTGGAATTCCTTCCGTCGGCGCTCTGGCCTACGATCCCAACACTTTTCCTGAGAAAAGCGAAATCGTCTGGACTGCAGGGACCGCCCCAAACCCGCAAAAAGCCCTGTCCAGGGCGCTTACGGAAGTAGCTCAACTTGCAGGTGATTTCAATACCAGTTCCAATTACGTCGCCAGCGGGCTTCCCAAGTTCAAGGACCTTGATGAGGCCGATTTCGTCACCCATCCCGATACAATAGTGGGTGTATCCAGTCTGCCTGATCTGTCTGATGACAACGTCAGAGTAGAGGTGGAGAACTGTATTGCCGCCATTTCCAGAATAGATATGGAAGTGATCGTGGTAGACGTGACACACTCTACTTTTAATATCCCGGCTTTCTATACCATTATCCCGGGGGCCCATTTCAGGGAGCGGGCGGCAGGTACCAGCGTGGGGATGTTCTCGGCCAAGTTGATAGCAGAAAGCGGGAACCCTGAATTGGCCGTCTATGAATTGAAGAAGATGGATGTACTCTTGCCTGATAAGTACTACATCAAATTTTTCTTAGGCCTGTCTCTGCTTTTTGCCGGGGAACCATTAATGGCCTTGCCTGAGTTCGAGAAGGCGCTTAAACTGGGACCTAAGGTCCAGGATATCCCAAGCATCTATTCTTACATGGGTGTTTGTCTCAAAGAACTTGAACGATACGGGGAAGCGATTGCAGCCCTTGAAGAGGCCGAAGAATACGATAAGGAGAGAACGGACGTCTATAATCTAATGGGCTTCTGTTATTTCAAGCTCAAGGAGCATGAAAAGGCAATAGAGTGTTTCAGACAGGTCCTCAAGCTGGATCCATGTTCTGCCATTGACTATGCGAATATCGCTTCCAACTACAGGGATATGGGTGACAAGAAAGAGGCCATCAATTACTACCGATTCGCCTTGGAGTTGGACCCTACCATTGATTTTGCCAGAGAGAATCTTAAAAGGCTGGAGCAGAGAGATATAAACGGAGCACTAACAACGGACAACTGACATTATCAAGGCATCCATCCGTCCATGTCTGTGGAAGAAGACGCAGGATTTGAAGACTTTTTGTTCCGCGATCTGCACTCAAATGTATTCATGGGAACAGCTAGTGATCGTTATGCGAGCTGGATCGGCCAGATTTATTCTCAAGAGCGTTTCGGCGACAGTATAACCCGTCGTAGCAAGACCGTTGGCGGAAAGGCGTTTGTGGAAGAGATACTTCCTGTGGAAAGCGTAGAAGAATATTTCATGCATTTCCGCACCCTCGAACTGGACTTCACCTTTTACGCTCCTCTGCTTGACAAATACGGAAACCCCACCAGGAACTTCCACGCCCTCAGCTCCTATTGCCGACACCTTGGTGGGGATGACCGCGTCATTCTGAAAACTCCCCAGACCGTGTTTGCAAAGAGACTGCGAAGAAAAGGCGCCCATGTTGAAAACGCCCAATATCTCGACCCCGAGTTATTTGTCAGGCAATTCTATGAACCTGCCATTGCTCTTTTGGGCTCTCGGCTTGGCGGCCTCATTTTTGAGCAGGAATACCAGAGAAAGCAGGATCGATGTCCCCCGGAAGAGGTGGCAGAGGAATTAAACGCATTTTTTGAGGCCGTGCCAATGGACACTCGCTACCACGTTGAGTTCCGCACCGAGACGTTCCTGTCAGATTCTGTATTCGACGTTTTTGAGAGGCACGGAGTGGGGCAGGTCCTGTCACACTGGACATGGCTTCCCCCCCTTTCAAGGCAGTTTGCACTGTCCGGCCAAAGGTTCCTCAACAGGTCAAAGCGCTGTATCATCCGGCTTATGACGCCCCGTAGGGTGCGTTATGAAAGTGCTTATGCTCAGGCCCATCCCTTCAAGTCCCTAACGGAAGGAATGCCGGACGGACGGATGGTCGAGGAAACTGCGGAACTTATGTGGGCCGGAGTGGATCAAGGAGTCCAGGTCCATGTTGTTATCAACAACCGTTCGGGTGGTAACGCACCCATTATTGCACAGCACGTCGCCCGACGATTTTTGGGCATGCGATCCCGCTATCGAATCAGACAGAATGTATCTACTCAATAAATCGGGGTAACCCCCTCACCCTGGTCCTCTACCCCAGAGGGGAGAGGGGATTAATTGATTGAAATCATTTAAAACCTCCCTCCCCCTTGAAGGGGGAGGGTTCGGG
>JAXHTA010000612.1:0-2277 GCA_034190285.1 Thermodesulfobacteriota bacterium
TCTTCGGCGGCCTGGCCGTCAGGAGCTGCTGCAGCCACGGCCACAGGGGCTGAAGCGCTTACTCCGAATTTGTCCTCCAGTTCCTTTACGAACTCCGAAAGCTCGAGGACTGTCATGTTGGATATATATTCAATAATGTCTTCTCTGCCAATTGCCTCTGCCATATCTATCTTTCAACCTCCGTGTTCATTGGTACTTTCCGTTGAAACTTCTTCCGACTTATGGATACCCGCAGCAGAAAGCGTGGATCCGGTCACTTCACTGCTATTCTCCTTTTCATCTTTAATTGCTTTCAGCGCATTTAGTAACTTGACTATCACGCCACTTAAGACCCTGACAAAAGACGCAGGAACAGCCTGCATAGTAGACAAGGCCTGGGCCAGGAGTACATCTTTTCCAGGCAGTGCTGCGAGTCGGGTAATCGCCTCTGTATCGATTGCCTTCCCGGATATCTGGCCGTTCTTGATTTTTAGCAGAGGAAGGTCTTTGGAAAAATCAACCAGGACCTTTGCGGGCGTAACTATGTCGTCATACGTGAGTGCTATTGCGGTTGGGCCCTCCATTTGGTCTTTGATCGAATCAATTTCGGTCTCACTGCCCGCAAGCCTTAAAAGCCTGTTTTTTACCACTTGAAATTCAGCGCCCGCTTCCTTAAGTTCTCTTCTCAGTCTATTCATGGCCTCCACGTTGAGACCCTTGTAATCCACAAGAAAAGCACCTTGAGCTTTTTCAAGCCGATTATGAAGATCCGCGACAAATTTCACCTTCTCTTGTCTATCCATATTCACCTTCTCTCTGTTCTACGGTAAGAGTGCAAGAAAAAGCACCTTCTTTCTCGACCGCAAGTTGCCGAATTACCTACTCGGGTTTCTTCTCAGCGGATCAACTCGCTACCCTACCCTCAAATTCTCTATTTCTGCTGGCTCAAAAGATCTTTGACACAAACAGGATCAACCTTGACTCCTGGACCCATGGTCGTAGAGATGGCTATATTCCTGAAATAGGTTCCTTTACTGGCAGGAGGTTTCAATCTCAGAAGAGTGTCGATAAAAGCGGCAATATTTTCCAGGATTTTTTCCAGACCAAATGAGACCTTTCCCATGGGCGCATGAACAATGCCCGCCTTTTCAACCTTAAAATCTATCTTTCCGGCTTTGATCTCTTTCACTGCCCTGGCTAGGTCAAAGGTAACAGTACCCAACTTGGCATTCGGCATCATGCCTCTCGGGCCCAAGATACGCCCTAGCTTCCCCACTAAACTCATCATATCGGGTGTCGCAATCGCCTTATCAAACTCAAGCCACCCCTTTTGTATCTTTTCGACAAGATCATCCGCACCCGCATAATCAGCACCTGCATCGAGGGCCTCCTTCTCTTTTTCACCTTTGGTGAAAACTGCTACACGAATCTCTTTGCCGACCCCATTGGGCAAGACTACGGCACCTCTGACCATTTGATCGGCATGCCTGGGATCAACACCCAATCTGACCGCCAAATCCACGCATTCATCAAACTTCGCATACGCGGAGTCAAGAGCCAATCGGACTGCCTCCTCAAAATCATATCTATTTATTTTATCAATTCTTTGAGACTTTTCTCTGTATTTCTTCCCTTGCCGAATCATAACTATTGCTCCTCCCAGACTTAGATCGAGTGTGCCCGCATCACGCGGATGACTGATCCGCCGGCTGTGCCTCATCAGTCACGGTTACACCCATGCTCCTGGCCGTCCCCTCGATTATTTTGGCAGCATTTTTCAAATCGTAGGCGTTAAGATCCTCAAATTTGAGTTTTGCAATTTCCTCTACCTGCTCTTGGGTCACAGTTGCCACCTTCACCCGGTTTGGCTCGCTTGAACCCTTGGCTATCTTGGCGACCTGCTTCAGGAGCACGGAGGCAGGAGGTGTCTTGGTAATAAATGTGAAGGACCTGTCTGAATAGATCGTCACAATTACGGGGATAACCGTACCTACTTGATCTTGCGTTCTTGCATTGAATGTCTTGCAGAACTCTGCGATGTTGACTCCATGCTGCCCTAGTGCCGGTCCGATCGGCGGCGAAGGGTTGGCCTGCCCACCCTTAACCTGAAGTTTGACAGATCCAATAACTTTTTTTGCCATTATGAACCTCTTCTAAATCTTATTGACCTGAATGAAATCAAGTTCCACAGGCGTTGGGCGTCCGAAGATGGTGATGAGTATCCGAAGTTTTTCTTTGTCCGGCTTCACCTCTTCCACAACACCCTGGAAGTTACTGAAGGGGCCGTCAATAACCCTG
>JAXHTA010000613.1:0-2273 GCA_034190285.1 Thermodesulfobacteriota bacterium
GGCCCGTCTCTAAATGTGTCATATACCTATATGTCTTTTATAAATAAATGAAATGGTCTTCGACCTATTTGTAATGTATATGCTATTAAATTATGTTTAAATAGTAGTCACTTTTGACCCTAAGATAACGCCGGGCCTTCTCCTCTTAATTGCAGTCATGCGGCCGAGCAGGCTCAGGGCCTTTTGTTCAGGTTTGGCCCTTACGATGCACGTGTTAATAAAAATGAGGTCAGCGCTCATAGGGTCTTGAACGGGGAAAAGACCATTATGCATCAAGTACCGCGACAGAGAGTCCGAATCATACTCATTCATCTGGCAGCCCATGGTCTTTATATAAAAACTACTGAACAAAGACAAAGCCCTCCAACTTCATACTTCCTTGTTATAAGTCGCTCCGCCCCACATGAGTTTGGTCCTGAGTATCTTGAAATAGCTGTGATCTGGAGATGTGAAGAGCTTGATTTTCTCTTTGGATTTATAGATAATCAATCTATCACCGCTAAAGAAATCAAATCCTACCTGTCCATCAAAGGTAAGAATGACTTTTTCTTCGCTCCTCTTTCCCATCTTAACCTCAATAACGTCTGTGTCCGGGACTATTATGGGTCGATTTGTCAGAGTAAAGGGACAGATTGGGGTCAGGATGAAGGTCTCCATGGTCGGATAGAGAATGGGTCCCCCGGCGGCCAGATTATATGCTGTGGAGCCAGTGGGGGTAGATATAATGAGACCATCCGCCCTGAAAACGGTCAAGAACTCATTGTTGATTGTCACATCCAGATCTATAATTCTCGCGAGGGCCCTCTTGTTGATCACGATGTCATTCAGGACTTGGAAGCGGATTACCTGAGTTCCTTGCCGTATTACCTTGGCCTCAAGCATAACCCTGCTTTCTACCTCAAGACACCCCTCAATCATCATCTCAATCACGGGGTAGAGGCGGCTCAAAGGAATCCCCGTGAGAAAACCCAGCCCACCCAAGTTCACGCCCAAAATGGGGACCCCTGATCGTCCAACCCTGCGCGCGGCACCGAGCAATGTCCCATCTCCACCAAGTACCACGACCCAATTAACGGTCTCAGGGATAGGTGATGACTCTTCGCCAGACTCGTTCAGATATTCCGCGGCCTCCATCTCCTCTGAAAGGACCTGGATGCCCCTCTCCCTGAACCAGCCTCCGAGCTTCCTTGCCTCCAATCTTGCGGGCTCATGCCTGTGCTTGTAGACGATCCCAACCGATTTCTGAGACATAGATCAACTCCTCGACAATTTTGGCGCTTTATCTAAAAACAGCGGCACAATCTCAAATTGGTTTACATCCACCAGCCCTCTATCGGTGAGCTTTAATTCAGGAATGACTGGGAGGGCAAGAAACGACAAGGCACTGAAACAGTCGTCCAGTGAACATCCAAGGCGAGAAGCGGCCTCTTTGATCTCCTTAAGCTGTCTCACAAGGGTCCCAATGGGTTGCCTGGACATGAGACCGCCTACCTCGAGAGGGGTCTTTGCGAGAGTCTCGTTGCCGCACACTACAGCAAGTCCACCGCCTGACACCCTGATTACCTCGACTGCCCTGAAGATTTCTTCATCGCTCACGCCTACGGCGATAACATTGTGTGAGTCATGCGCCACAGATGATGCTATTGCGCCCTGTTTGAGACCGAAACCCCTGACCAGACCCAGCCCCAGACGTCCGCTGGCATAATGCCTCTCCAACACGCATAGCTTCAAGACATCCCTTTCAACATCCGGCGCAACAAAACCGTTGATGGATTTCACCTCTTCATAAAGCATACGTGTCACGATTTGTCCGGGAACAAGCTCTATCACCCTGGCCCTTCCCCCGGGATGATGGATTCGGAAACTGTCGGAACGCAGAGGAGCGATGTTAAGGGGCTCGGGCTGCAAAAAGGGTATCCCTCGCCCTGTAGCCGGATAATTGACCAATGCCCCATCATCCACTACAAACTGGCCATCTTTGCAGACAGAGGCCACTTCAAAGTCCTCCAGATCATTCAAGACCACGAGATCGGCACGGTAGCCCGGGGCAACAGCGCCCCTGTCTTTCAGGCCGAAATATTCGGCAGGGTTCAGTGTGACTAATTGGACAGCTGTAACGGGGTCCATCCCCAGCCGAACAGCTTTTCTTAGGATGAAGTCCAGGTGGCCCCTCTGATGTATGTCTTCACCATGAAAAAAATCTGAAACAAACCAAAAACGACGGGAGTTTCTGTAATTAACCAGCGGAAGTAGTTCCTCAAGGTCCTTTGCCG
>JAXHTA010000614.1:0-2270 GCA_034190285.1 Thermodesulfobacteriota bacterium
TACGGACGGACAGAAAGTCAAAGCTGGCCAGGTTTTAGCTGAATGGGATCCTTTTACCATACCAATTATGACGGAGGTTGCCGGTATTATCAAATTTGGTGATATCGTAGAAGGCCATACCATACAAGAAAAGCGAGATGTTGTTACAGGAAAGATCAGCAGGGTAGTGGTTGAGGCCCGTGAATTTGACATGAGGCCACGTATTTCAATTAAAGACAGCAGCGGGAAAACTGCCAGCACACCTGAAAGCACCAAGGCGAAGGCCCGTTATCACCTTCCAGTGGGCGCGCTTATTATGGTCAACGAAGGAGACCAAGTTGGGGCTGGTACTGTTTTAGCGAAGATTCCCCGAGAGACCACCAAGACAAAAGATATTACAGGTGGATTGCCACGTGTTGCAGAGCTATTTGAAGTAAGAAAGCCGAAAGAAATAGCCATAATTAGCGAGATAGATGGTGTCGTGTCCTTTGAGAAACATGTCAAAGGGAAAAGGAAAATGACCATTACTCCGGAGGTGGGTGACTCCGTAACATATTTTATAACAAGAGGAAAGCACGTAAGTGTTTTGGAAGGCGATTATGTCAGGGCTGGAGAAGCCCTGATGGACGGTTCGGCCAACCCCCACGACATACTCAGGATAAGAGGTCTTAAGGAGCTTGCCAAATATTTGGTGGATGAAGTGCAGGAAGTTTACCGATTACAGGGCGTGAGGATTAATGATAAGCATATTGAGGTCATTGTCCGACAAATGTTGCGACAGGTAAGAGTGGTTGACACAGGTGATTCCCAGTTTCTTTTGGGAGAGTATATAGAAAAATGGCGTTTTGAACAGGTGAACAAGGGAATCGTTGAACAGCGGAAGAAACCCGCTATTGCAGAGCCTTTGCTTCTGGGAATTACCAAGGCCTCCCTCAGCACCGAAAGCTTCATTTCGGCTGCATCTTTCCAGGAAACAACCAAGGTCTTATCCGACGCTAGTGTTGCAGGAAAGGTAGACTATTTGAAGGGTCTGAAGGAGAATGTGATAATGGGTCGTTTGATTCCCTCCGGGACCGGATTAAAGGCTTATAGAAATATCGCGATGGGTATTGCAAATTAATTGGTTTGAGACCTGTTAAAGGCCTTGACAGACCGATCACAGTGGAATAGAATAATTTGTTTTGGGAATTTCTGTCTTATACTACGACTACACATGGGCATCATGTCCGTTTAATTTAGGGGGAGTGAGAAGCTAGAAGTTATGCCGACTATTAATCAGCTCATTAGAAAGGGCCGTCGTAAGCCAAAGAAGAAGGCCAAGACACCAGCACTTCAGGGTGCGCCTCAAAAGAGGGGCGTGTGTGTTCGGGTGTATACATCTACACCGAAGAAGCCTAATTCCGCTTTGCGAAAGGTCGCCAGAGTGAGGTTGACGAGCGGGATTGAGGTGACTTCGTATATCCCCGGTACGGGTCATAACCTTCAAGAGCATTCGGTGGTCTTGATTCGAGGAGGGCGAGTCAAAGACTTGCCCGGGGTTAGATATCATATCATAAGGGGTGCGATGGACACGACCGGTGTGGATGACCGTCGGCAGGGTCGATCAAAGTATGGGGCCAAGAGGCCAAAGGGTATTTGAGGACCCCATTTTTTGGAGAAGCGGTAATGCCAAGGAAAAGAGTTGTTGCTAGAAGAGACGTTATGCCCGATCCGAGGTATAAGAGCGTGCTAGTGGACAAATTTGTCAACAATCTGATGACGAAAGGCAAAAAGAGCATTGCTCAGTCAATCCTTTACAAGGCGTTTGACATCATCAAGGAAAGAATGAAGGAAGATCCTTTGGTTGTTTTTCAAAAAGCAGTTGAGAATGTGAGGCCTGTAGTAGAGGTGAAATCCAGGAGGGTTGGGGGTTCCACTTACCAGGTACCCCAGGAAGTGAGGCACGCAAGAAGACAGGCTCTTAGCATCCGATGGATTATAAACTTTGCGCGAGCAAGGGGTGAAAAGACAATGGCTGCCAAACTGGCGGGTGAGCTAATGGATGCTGCTAGTGCGAGAGGGGCCGCTATTAAGAAGAAGGAAGATACTCACCGGATGGCTGAGGCCAACAAGGCCTTTGCCCACTACCGTTGGTAAATCGGCAGTTAGCCTCCTAGCGGGGATACACTTAACTATGAGCTATCAGCTATTATTAAGGAGGATAGGAGATGGCTAAGAAGAAGTTTGAGAGGACGAAGCCTCACGTAAACGTAGGTACGATAGGTCATATAGATCATGGGAAGACGACGTTG
>JAXHTA010000615.1:0-2269 GCA_034190285.1 Thermodesulfobacteriota bacterium
GAAAAAGAGGGTTCCATCTTCAATAAGAGGCGAGCCCACAGATTGAAGAGAAGCGGGTAAATGTACTGCTTCAGCGTAAATTGGAATAATCCGATTTCAAAATAAGCTCCTTTCCAACAGAAATCAGGAGCGCTTCGCGCATCAATTAAATGGGTTTTTTAAGGCATGGCAGGAAAGCTTGAATATTACAATTTAGGGTAGGTGAAAGAAGCAGACTTAAAAGCCACCTCCCTCTGGCGCATTATTCAATGCTACCTGCATCCGGTTATCCCTTGGCAGGTTGCTCCCCAGCAAAGCCTACCTCCGTTTCACCGGATATTGCTTTTTAACTCTTTGTACCTGTACGGTCAAGCCATAGCGACCGTTGTTCTTTGACAATTTCTTGCTGCCCGCCGTCTTTGTTTCCTGGCTTCACGGGCCTGATGCAATTTTTCATCCCTGCGTTTGAAGATGGCTTTCTCATCGACCCTGAGTTTGTCCGGTGGGGTCACATAGCCGATGGCGCTGTGAAGCCGGATGTTGTTGTAGTACCCAACAAAATTTCCTGCAATCTCACGAGCATCATCTAAAAAAAGGGGGCAATTGGGGCGAATACAACCGCTTTTGAGACTGCGATGCCGGCGTTCAATCTTCCCGTTGCTCTGCGGGTAGTATGGGGACGTTCTGACATGAGTCATCCCGCTGATCCGGATGAACTCTTTGAAGTCTTTGGCAATAAATTGAGGTCCATTGTCGGAAATAATCCCGGGGGAGGCATCAGGAAAGGTTTTCCTGGCCCGCTGAAGAATGATTTCCACATCAGATTCCTTCATCGTCTCTCTGAGCTCCCAGTGAATAATGTAACGGCTGTATCCGTCAAGAATGCTGCACAAGTAATAAAACGTCCCCATAATATTCAGATAGGACACATCAATATGCCAATGCTCATGTGGATTGGACTGTCAACACGTAGGAGATGTTGCATAGTGTCATCGATAATCAACACCCCACCAACGACGCGGAGCAAGCGGCTATGGAATAGATAGCCCGAAGCAAATACAGCCATCCCGACATACAGATGATGCATCTCACCCGCACGGAATCGGTTGACGCCGTTAGGTGTTGGTTCATTGATCCTTGCATCGACCCACGGGCGGATAGATGAAAGGTCAGGGGCGCCTCCATTACTGAGCGAGAAGGACACCCCTATGATGAACTTGTCAGAGTTAGCGTTGACAGTCGTAGCCAGACAGAGTATCAACAAGCACCATACCAGGTGCTTGATCATTGCTCCTCCTTACTGGCAAGGGACCCAGACGATCTCGTTGGTGAGAGTATCGATCCGGTAGCAGTCGGACGGGCCTTCGATCGAGTCGACAGCCACATCGCCCGTAGAGAGGTCAGGCGAGGAGACCGGGTTGTGCTTCGAGCAAGCGCCCATCGTAAGACAGGCACCCACTACGAAGAGTAGGTACAGACGTTTCTTCATAACGTTCCTCCAAACGAGAAGGTAGAGTTGGACTCATCAGTGCGGACACAATCCGCAGACGGAGGGGCGACTTGATCCGTCGCCCCGTACCGTTTCGTCCTATTCGAGTTCCAGCTTGGCGGCGTTCGCGTACCGGATGGTGACCTGCTCGCCGAACTGCTCTCTGACTTCGGGCGCGGCCTCTTCGACGAACTTCTTCACAGCCTTGTCGTCAAGGTGCGGATGGAGCAGACACTGCTCGATGATCGACGCATCGTCGGACTGCGCCATGATGGACTTGATGGTCTTGCGAGCCGTCGTCGGACACGCGACCAGTGCTTCGGTAACCGAACCATACTCGTCACCATGCTCGACGAGCCATTCGATTGTGGCGGTTTTGTTTTTCATGTACTCGCCTGACTTGTCATCTTTGTTGGACGACTTGCGAGCCTGACCAGCTTCCGCCTTCTGCACGAGGGAGTTGAGAGAAGTCATTACTGACCTCCTTTGTTGATAGTTAGTTAGCGCATTAGCTTTCTTTCCTTGCCTATTATACTTCGGCCTCAAATATATTGATCCAAATAAGATCTAATTTGATCTGCCGAACTATAATTCTTCTCATGCCTATTATACATTTGATTATAGAAATTTGATCCACTTTTTATTATGGTTTGTTATCGATACGGGAAAGGATCTATATACACGACCGCGAACACTTCAGTATACCTCGGAGGCAGCCACCGGTGACCAAGCGGAAATTTTGCAAAGCCGTAAAATTTTTGAATTTCAACATTTTCAAGAAATGGATCAATTGATCCTGTT
>JAXHTA010000616.1:0-2264 GCA_034190285.1 Thermodesulfobacteriota bacterium
CTCCCTTCCTTCATTTCTTGAGGAAATCGGTCTATATACAAATCAACAAATTGGAGATTATTCGGTCAAACATACTCTGCTGTGAGCCGCAGGGCAATCGTTGTCAAATCAAGAATATCGAGGCAATCTGAAATGAGACGAAAATGCGGCCTGATTACGTCAATTATCAATGTTTGACCTATCCGCATTCGACATCAAAAAAGTCTTCGCGGTTTTTTGGGTTGACCAAGTTGGTCTCTTTTGGTACAGTTAGCCTAAAAAACCTGCCCAGACCAGAAGTCGGAGAAACAACTATGAAGATAGTCAATATTTCTGAGGCAAAAACCAATCTCTCGAAACTGGTGGCTCTTGTTTACCGTGGCGAGAAGGTCGTCATAGCAAAAAACAACTTGCCGCTTGTGGATCTTGTGGTTCATAAGCCGGAAGGAAAAAGGAAGCTTGGCCTGCTTGCTGGAAAGTTCACAGTGCCGGACAACATAATGGAAGAGAATGCTGAAATAAATTCTATGTTCTATGGCAGCGATGCATGAATATTATCGTTGATACACATATTTTTCTCTGGGCATTATCCGATCCCAATAAGATAAGCGATGCTAAACGGTCGGCGTTAGAAGACTTGTCAAATACTATATACGTCAGTACTATCAGTATTGCTGAAATCATGGTCAAGGCATCAGTCGAAAAACTTAGAATCGACTTCGATCCGGTGCTAATGGCCGAAGAAAGCGGTTTCGTGCTGCTTGATTTCAGAGCAGAAGCGGCATTATTGCTCAAGGATATGCCCTTTCATCACAAAGATCCTTTCGATCGAATGCTTATCGCACAAAGTCTTACAGACAACTATCCAATTATGACGGAAAACCCCCAAATCGCGCTGTATAATTGTCGGGTGCTTTGAGTCCTCAAGCAAGTTTATGTTTGACCTATAAGGCTTCTGATGGCGCAGCAGGAGGTTAAGGGATTGAACTGTCGCAGAATATATAGTCTCAATCCCACTATAGAGGACTTGATCCCAATAATCTCAGCCCATGCCGGGCATGCACCTAACATCATGCTGGACAATACTCGCGGAAGAATACCTGTAAAATGTGAGCCTGGCCGTATATCGTTGTAACGCAAGAATATGGAGATCCTAATAGTCTGCTGACTTGTGTCACGTATATTGGCTGAATGAAAATGAAGCAAATTAGTAATCTACGATATCAATTAGCCTCGATTATCTCTATACTTGCTGAAAACAGATTTATTCCTAAAACGTTTTTGCGTCACAGATCCCGTGATCGTAAGAAATTTCTGCAATCTGTTATTCCTCCAGGTGGCATTGGTGCTGAAATCGGCGTTCAGAAAGGTTTCTTTACTCACAGTATAATTGATTCCATTAAGCCATCTCGGCTTCATCTGATTGATCCATGGTATCTGATTGGTGAAAAATGGCCATGGGCTGAAACAAACAAGTCAACCTGTAAAGCGCTACAGAATGTTATTTATTGGTTTCACAAGGAACTTGTAAGAGGAGATATTATTCTTCATATTGGTTTTGATCAGGATGTTCTGCAAACTTTTAGTGATAATTGTTTAGATTGGGTGTATCTAGATACTTCACATTCCTATGAAGATACAAAGCATGAATTGAAACTTTTAAGTCGCAAAGTAAAAGCAAACGGCATAATCGCAGGAGATGATTGGTTTTCAAATCCAGAGCACCCTTTTTTTGGTCAATGTCTAGCGATTAGAGAATTTGTTTCGAAAAGTGACTATAAGATCCTGGCCTCCAGCGATGATGATCATCAATGGGCAATAATCAAAGGTTAGTAGAGAAATTCAAAAAATCCCTTATGGCCTTCAAGTACTTAGTCTGTAACTGTGATTTCAAGGCAAGGCGCGGCGATAATATATGTGGAACTTAGGATGGTTGTCACATACAGGTTTTTTGGAGCCACCCATGATCCGGGTTGTTGAGACACGAGTAAGAGGCGAAAAACCTTCTTTTGTTCTCACTCGGCGAACTTATGGGGCAGACTCTGACATAACGGTCCGTCTTGGTCATGGAATCATGGTATTTTTCCTTGTAATGGGTACAGCACTCATTTCTGCTATTAGGGACATTTTCTTGGGAAGTGTTCCATCTATCAAAGAAATATAGATAAGGAGGGAACCATATGGCACTTAGTGATTTAAGGGATTTTCTGGGTTTTCTGGAAGAAAAAGGTCATCTGTTGAGGATAAAAAACGAGATTGACTGGAATGAAGAACTGGGAGCCATA
>JAXHTA010000617.1:0-2249 GCA_034190285.1 Thermodesulfobacteriota bacterium
AAAAGGACCATGTGGGTCTGTATGGCCCCCTGGAAAGGGGGCCATACAGAATTCTTGAGAAGTTACCAGATGACAGGGTCTACGTTCAGGCACTAATGTATGATCTCCGTCCCTATACCTATCTTGGTGAAAACCTCCAACAAGATGGCATGTTCCTCCCTGCCATCTATAATATGCCCCTTCTTGACACCCCCCTTAAGGGCTTCCAGACAGCAGTTAACCTTTGGTATCATACCCCCTCTAATGGTTCCCTCACCGATCATTTGACGGGCCTCGTTGGATTTCAGGGTTGATATCAACTTTCCTTCCTGGTCAAGTACGCCTTCCTCATCGGTAAGCAGAATCAGTTTCCTCGCGTTTAGGGATGCGGCTATACTGCCGGCCACCAGATCCGCATTAATATTGTAAGTCTCTCCTTTATCGCCTGCGCCTACCGGCGCAATAACAGGAATGAATCCACTTTGAACGAGACTCGTCAATATCCTGTCGTCCACGGAAGTGATCTCGCCCACCAAGCCCATATCTATGATTTCCGGGGGTTGGTCACCCGCCATCTTTTTTAGATGTTTCATTTTTCGGGCGGTGATTAGATTCCCGTCCTTCCCGGATAACCCAACCGCACGCCCACCATCGCGGTTAATGCGCACCACAATTTCTTTGTTGACCTTCCCGACGAGGACCATCTCCACCACATCCATCGTCACCTGGTCGGTGACGCGAAGGCCATCTACGAATTCCGAGTCTATGGACAACTTCTGTAAGAAATCGCCTATCTGCGGCCCACCACCATGCACCACGATCGGATTCATCCCCACATATTTCATCAAAATGATGTCCAGGGCGAAATTCCGTTTTAAGCGATCATCCACCATGGCGTGGCCACCGTATTTTACAACGATGGTGGCCCCGTTGAATCGCTGGATGTAGGGCAACGCCTCTATAAGGACCCTGGCTCTCTCGGTCTGGTTGATCACAATATGTACCTGCTCAGGTTCTCATCCTCTAAGATATCCTTCAGCTTTTCTCCCACGTACTTTTTGGTGATGGTCTCAATCTTTTCTTCTCTATCCGGGGCATCAAAAGATATCTTGTCAAGCAGTTTTTCCATGACCGTGTGAAGGCGTCGAGCCCCGATGTTTTCCATTCGTTCGTTAACTCTGCTGGCCATACTGGCTATCTCTGTCACGGCCGATTGCTGAAATACCAGCTCGATCCCCTCGGTGGCCAGCAGGGCCTCGTATTGGGTGATCAATGCATTTTTCGGCTCTGTAAGTATCCGAACAAAGTCTTCCATGGAAAGGGAGTTCAGCTCCACCCTGATGGGAAATCTCCCCTGGAGTTCGGGCAAAAGGTCTGAGGGCTTGCTTACATTAAACGCCCCTGCAGCAATGAATAGAATATGGTCCGTCTTCACCATCCCGTACTTGGTGACCACCGTTGAACCTTCTACAATGGGCAGTATATCTCTCTGGACTCCCTCTCTGGACACGTCCGGGCCGTGAGAGGACTTGGCGCCTGCTATCTTATCAAGTTCATCTAGGAATATGATGCCGTTCTGTTCTGTCATGAGGATTGCCTGTTCGACCACCTTGTCCATGTCTATGAGCCGTTGTGATTCCTCTTGAAAGATGATCTCCTTTGCCTCCGGGATCTTTACCCGTCTCTTTTTCTTTTTAGGTGGAAAGATATTTCCAAAGACCTCTTTGACGTTGAATTCCATTTCTTCAAGACCGGCAGCGGAAAATATCTCCACCATAGGGACATTGCTGTTGGTTACCTCTAGATCCACAAAACGTTCGTCCAGCTTGCCGCTTCTCAGCATACGCCTCAGTTTCTCCCGGGTCGAAGCGCTTTCCGCCTTATCTGACCTGACTACTTCCAGGACTCTTTCTTTCTCTCCCTCTTCTTCTTCCTGGATATCTTCCCTCTTCTTTGGAAGAAGGATATCAAGCAGTCTTTCTTCGGCCACTTCATGGGCCTTGGACTGCACCTTTTCCTGTTCCTCTTTCTTGGCCATATTTACGGCCAGCTCTGTCAGGTCCCTGACCATAGATTCCACATCCCGCCCCACATAACCGACCTCGGTGAACTTAGTGGCCTCCACTTTCAGAAAAGGTGAATTGGCAAGACGAGCCAGTCGCCTTGCTATCTCTGTTTTCCCCACGCCTGTGGGACCGATCATGATGATGTTCTTTGGGGCTATCTCGTCTCTGAGTTCATCAGAAACCTGCTGCCGGCGCCACCTGTTT
>JAXHTA010000618.1:0-2247 GCA_034190285.1 Thermodesulfobacteriota bacterium
AGTTTTGCCTCATTTCAGAAAACGGCGGTGTTGCCATAAAATTCATCCGAGGGCAGCCCCATAGGAAGCCCTCTCAATAAGCGGCCGCCCTTTCCGCCTGTACTGAGGTAGTATTTAATTATCCAGGGGGCGTTGAACGTGCGGCGTAAGAATTTATGTTGCGGCCTTTAAAAAAGAGACCCACATGGCCCTTGGATAGGAGGATATACCCGGACTTTTTGAGAAGTTACCCTCTTTCTATTAAACGGCAGATTAACCGTGAAATCCGGCACCGGACAACCCCATAAGACAGTCTCCCCAATGACGGTTTGCTGTCTTTCCGGGCCCATACCCCTGATTATAGCACATGGGGTGTACCTCGGGCTATAAAGAATTTGTAATGTGGCTTTGCCCAAACATATCCCCTCGGGTCAAAGCGCCTTATTTCCAGAGGCCAGATTTTTACAGATGTAGTCTGCTCACCGGCTTACCACCTCCCCAACCCCCTCCTTCAAGGGGTAAGCCAACAAGGGGAAGGTCGTCTTCATCTTGCAACGGTGTCTTGATACCCTGCCCCTGTGGAAGAGAAAATAGTATGTGTCAAGGAATAATCTGGTCCTATAAATTGTGGTTGCTGTATACGTGGATCAAAGGATAAATCCAGTACCCATCAGGAACGGCCTTTTTCCTTGGGCAGGCAAGCCGACGACCCTTACCACTATCGTGATCAGTTTTTGACCCACTGCCATATTCTTGACATTTATGGAGTCACAGCAAGAGAGTCCATCGGCAGTGCATATGCATTTGCCGCCATGCTAATGATTTGAGATAGCCGTTAAACAGGCGTGTTTTCGTGCAAATCATCTCTCCTTGGATGATCGGGCACGGAATATGCTAAAGAACCAAGAGACCGCAAAAACAAGGGCCATAGACTATATCTAGAGGTATCCTCTGATCTTGTGAGAAGCTACCAAGACTCCGGATGATGGCCTCAAATCCCGAGTTTCTCGGGCACTTCTCGACATCAAAATGGCGCACTATGAAGAGGAACCCATGCATGTTCTCGTTGCCGAAGATGACCAGGTTTCTCTGCGGATAATGCAGAAGAAATTGGAAAGCTGGGGCCATGCTGTCCACCTGGCGACAAATGGATTGGAGGGCTGGGAACAGGCTAAATCCATACCAATTGACATAGTGGTTAGCGATTGGATGATGCCAGGGATTGATGGACTGGAACTCTGTCGGCGGATACGGAATTCCGAGCTCGGGCGCTACATCTATTTCATTATTTTCACCGCCAAGGACAAGCAGCAGGATATCGTACACTGTCTTGAGGCGGGTGTGGATGATTACATTGCCAAGCCGCTTGACTTTGACGAAGTACACGCACGGCTCGAAATAGGTGTCAGAATAGTACGGCTGGAAAGGGAACTTAGTCGCAGATACAAAGCCATCAGGAAGAACTCCTTTCAGATCATCCGTATGTTCACCAGTCTGATTGAGGTCCTCAATGAAGACCTGGGAGGACATTGCAGAAGAGTGGCAAAGTTGTCCCTCAACTTGGCCAGACGTATCGCTGAGGTGTCAGACAGCGATTTGCCTACCCTTGAAACCGCCGGCCTACTCCATGACATCGGCATGGTGGGCTTACCAGCGGAGAGCATAGCAAAAAGAGCAATTGAAATGAGCGGTGATGAACGGGACTCATATAGATCCCACCCAACCCAGGGAGAGGTCATTCTCAAGGAAATCGAATCGTTACAGCCTGTAGCAGAATTGGTCAGGGCACATCATGAGCAGTTCAACGGTCGGGGTTTTCCTGACGGCTTGGATGGCGGCGAAATACCACTTTTGGCAAGGATTCTATCCGCCGCAGATGCCTATGACAACCTTGTCCACAAGTGGAAGATACCATTGGAAGACCTGCCTGATTATTTGCAGCGGCAACGGGGTTATCAACTTGATCCGGACATTTTGGATCATCTTCTGGCAATCAATCTGGAAGCCATTCAGGACGAAGAGATTAAGGAGTTCTCTGAGATCCTTCTGGATGATCTCAAGGAAGGCATGATACTCGCAAAAGATGTCCGAATGAAGAATGGAGCGCTTCTTATGCCCGCCATCACGGAACTGACCAGCTACAGCATTGAAAAATTGAAAAGATATTTCCAGCTGAAATGTATCGTAAATAGATTGAGTATCTATAAATATTCGCAGGGAGGGTAAAATGGATGTAGCCACCATCATTGGCCTCATCGGCGGAACGGC
>JAXHTA010000619.1:0-2244 GCA_034190285.1 Thermodesulfobacteriota bacterium
CAGGGATATCGAGTCACATCTGTTGAAAACGGTTCCCGCGGCCTGGAAATGATTCAAGAAGAGTCCTTTGATGTCATAATCCTAGACTTAAAAATGCCCGATATTTACGGTCTGGACGTTTTGCAAAGGATTAAAGAAGACAATCCTCACACAATGGTCATTATCATTACAGGCTATGGCACCATTGAAATTGCGGTAAAGGCCATGCAGGGAGGAGCATTTAATTTTATCACGAAGCCCTTTACGCCGGAAGCGCTTATTGCAATGACGGAAAAGGCCGTCCTAAAAAGGCGACAGCTCCTGGAAAGTACTTTATCAGCCCCCTCAATAAGCCCGGAGATCAAATCGAACAAGATAATCGGCCGATCTCCAAAGATGGTCAATGTGGTTCGACTTACAAAAAAATTTGCCGCGACTGATTCAACCGTCCTTATCATCGGAGAAACGGGGGTTGGGAAAGAACTTCTTGCAGAAACAATGCATCGATGGAGTAAGCGGTGCCTTAAGCCATTTGTGACCCTAGATTGCGGTTCCTTCGTTGAAAGCCTCTTTGAAAGCGAGATGTTCGGCCATGTCAAAGGGTCGTTTACAGGCGCGATAGAGACCACAAAAGGAAAGTTTGAACTCGCACGAGGAGGAACGATTTTCCTCGACGAGATAACAAACATCGGCATCAATATGCAGGCCCGTTTGCTCCGGGCTATTCAGGAAAAAGAGATATCCAAGGTGGGGAGTGCGGAAAGAATAAAGGTCAATGTAAGGATCATCGCAGCCTCAAACAGGGACCTGCCCGGAGAAATCGAAAAGGGAAGGTTTCGGGAAGATCTCTATTATCGCCTCAATGTTGTACCCATACGAATCCCGCCACTGAGAGAAAGGAGGGAAGATATTGAGACAATGGCTCGACATTTCATAGACCGGTTCAGCAGCCTGAAGGGTGATCCACCACCGGAACTCTCGGAAGAGGCCCTGAGCTTCATGACGACTTATGACTGGCCCGGAAACGTCAGGGAACTGAAGAATATGATAGAAAGGGCCATTGTGATCTGTGACGGAAAGTATATTAAGATGGATGATCTCTTGTATGAAGTCCCGATAAATCAGAGTTTTTCACAGAGCAATGAAGGGTCACTCTCCAAGGCGGAAGAAAGGGAGATCCGTAAAGCCCTTAAAAAATTTGACGGCCAGAGGAGTAAAACAGCTGAATATCTTGGGATCAATCGTAAGACCCTCCGTGAAAAGATTCAAAAGTACGGGATTGTGCCCTAAGCCCCCCTTGATTCTTTTTTGTCCATTCATGATACAAAATGTACCATCGGTTCCTCCGATAGGGCCTGCCATGATTTTCTGACGATGTTATGACGCCATTTGATTAGCGACCATCCGGAGTTGAAATATCCCAGGATGGCGCATCCGGCCGCCAGCGCGCAGCAATCAGCTTAATTCCTTGTTATTTATCATCCTTTAGAGAAGGCTCAACGCTTTTTACGGACAGTGAACGCCCGAAATGGAACATTTCTGGATGACCTTGCATTAGTGGATATATCGAATCGTTGAAAAGGGTTTCGCCATGCAACTGCGTTTTCAGTGGCTGGCGCATAATTTGCGTCAGTTGAGAACCAAATGAGCGATTGGCGGCGGGCCGTCAGGCAATCAGAAAATCAAAGCATTCTTTATGGCTGATCGTTCAAGTAAGAAATCGTTTTCGTGAAATGAAATAGTCCGGGAGTAACGTCCTTTGAATCAAAGGCGAGAGGAGGCGCCTGCGGGGTGTGTCCCTCTCGGGAAAAAAGGAGTCAAGAAATGTCCAATGGAAATGACATGGAAATAAATTCAGACCACAACAGCGGAACAGGAGGGAAGGTTCTAGTTATTGACGATGAAGAATCCATGCGCGAGGCGTGTCGTCAAACACTGGAAGGCGAAGGTTGGGATGTGGCTGTTGCGGAAAGTGGTGCAAAGGGTTTGGAAATCCTTAAAAAAATGGGGGCAAACCTTGTGCTTCTGGATCTCAAAATGCCTGGTATGAGCGGTATTGAGGTACTCCAGGAGATACTAAATATCGATTCCGTCATCAGTGTAATTATTATGACCGGGTATGGGACTATTGATGTGGCGGTTGAGGCAATGAAATCAGGTGCCCTCGACTTTCTGACAAAACCCTTTGACCCTGACAGGATCATTGAAGCCGTCAGGAGGGGTCTGGCTCGGAACAGGCATCTGAAAGAAGCGGCATTGAAAAAC
>JAXHTA010000062.1:0-12254 GCA_034190285.1 Thermodesulfobacteriota bacterium
AATTCATCTCAATCCTCAAAACCCCTTGCAATGTTAAGATAAACCTCGCGGATACGCTCTTCAAAGATTCTTCTGTCGGAGGTTGCCATAGCTGCTCCCCCGTCCCACCAGCCAATCTGATTGAGATGGTCTGCATCCAGCCTTTCAACTACATACTCATCTTTCCACACGGCCGATTTGAGAGAGACGAGCCCATCGTTTTCACCCTCTTCCGCCAGGATGATCTTGTGAAAGGGTCTTAGAGGCGCAAACACCAGTTCAATCGGCTGGACGCCGGCGATGGTTTGGTAAATGATGCCGTTGTCCTTCTCAAACCCACTCATTATCCTGCCAAGCCGGTCGCAGGACGCCCTTGTCAGATCTTTCAGACCCCGAAGGTTCAGTCCCAGGCGCCCGGCCACTGGAATCATCCACCCAAGCCTTTCCAGACCCCACTCGGCCACAGAGGTGCCCAGGTGGGGGGTTCCGATAGTGGTAAGAGATGAAACCCTATCTTCAAAACGGTGTTTGTAGATCATCCACCGGGCATCCAGGCCGCCCATACTGTGGGCTATAATGTGGACCCTGGGCCATTCTGCAAAATGGTCTGTTATTCGGATAATCTCATTTTTTAGGTCCAGGGCGCGCCTTTCGAGATCAGCAGCCCAGCTGACCTGGCTGTGATGGGCCTCAAAACCATTGGAAATGAGGGTGCTTCTGATATTCCTGAAATAGTGAAAACTGTCATAACTGGAATTGTTCTTTCGAAAAAAAGGGCTGATGACCCTGTCAAAAGGACAGATGCCATGTGCCAGGATGATCGGGTAAGATGTAGTCATAAGGCCTTTTATTGAGTTGATACTTTAAGTTACATCAAGAAAGAAAGGGCTGTCAAATCATAATGGCTGTTGCCAGGATTAGAGACTGTGGAAAAACCCGACTGTAGTGTCGGAAAAATCAGCTATGGTATAACCATTTGAAAATACAAATTGATTCTGTAGGTATATCCGATGAATGCATTACGAATTCCCCGGATTGTAGGATACTGCAACAGATACGTTCTCTTTTTCATGAATCCTATCATATTCGTATTTTGGTCAGGTTGAAATAAAAAAGCAATCATCTTCAATGGTTAGTCTATTCCGAAAAAGGTTCCTTGACGATGGCATGTCCTTTGCTCTTACAAAAGGGCAAAACAGTGCACGAAAATCAAAAAGGAGAGAGAAATATGACAAGAGATACCAGGGAAGGCAAAAGAAGTCATGTCGGTTTTGGATCATCTTACCAAAGGGGCGGAAGAAAGGATCTGGGAAACGATGCCGCGATAGGGACTGTCTTAGGGGGTCAGGTCTGGATGGTGAAACCGGATAAACGTGCTATGACGGCCAATCCTTGTCTGTGGATGCAGGCGGGCGCTGTGGAATTCAAGAGCTGCAACAACTATTATGACTGCACAACCTGCAAGTACGACCTGGGAATGCAGAAAAGAGTCGAAGACAACAAGCAGGTTAGCTGGCAGGATGCCATGAGAACAAAGCCGGGATTAGACAGGATCTGCCGACACAGCCTGACTAATCGAATTGAAAAGAGGGCCTGCGCGTACGACTATGAGTGCTCCAGCTGCGATTTTGACCAGTTTTTTGAGGATGTCTGGACCACAAAGACCGAGAGCGCTCCTCATGAAGAGCAAGACATCAAAGGCTTCAGGGTCCCGATGGGCTATTATTTTCATAAAGGGCACACCTGGGCGCGGATTGAAAGCGGAGGCTGTATTCGTGTTGGGATGGATGATTTTTCCCTCAAGCTTTTGGGAAAGGCGGATGCCCTGGATCTTCCACTTATGGGCAAAGAGCTTGACCAGGATAATGTTGGATGGGGCCTTAAGCGTAAAGGAAATCAGGCCAGTCTGCTTTCCCCAGTTGACGGGGTTATTATGGAAGTAAATTCAAAAGTAAGAGAAAACCCTGAGCTTGCCAACCGGGAACCTTATGAACACGGTTGGCTGTTCATGCTTCGCACTCCCGACGTTAAGGGTACAATAAAGAAGCTCGTGGCCGACGCGGATGGTATCGACTGGATGAATGGTGAGGTGAACAAACTAGAAAATATGATCGAAGAAGTCGCCGGCCCCCTGGCCGCAGACGGAGGACATCTCACGAATGATATATATGGGAATCTTCCGGATCTCGGCTGGGCAAAACTCACAAAGACCTTTCTTAAAACCTGATATTGGATTTGGCCTCCTTGTCATGAGCTTCAGGATATCACGATAGAAAGAGAAGAGGAGGCGAATCCAACAGGTAAAGACGGTTAAAAACTGGAGTCAAAAATGAAATCGAGCCGCTCGAAAAACCGACAAGAAGGGCGACTTGACCCCTGTATATGGATGCAGGCAGGGGTGGTTCGCCGAAAGTCCTGTAAAAACAATTATGATTGCAGTGTGTGCCGATTTGACCGTATTATGCAGCGTACGGCCGATGGTAACAACAAGCTAATAGAGGCTGGTGAGGCCCCCAGGGGAAAGAGAAGCAGGATCGTATCGTGGAAGGATAAGTTGAGCGTGCTGCCTAAGTGGAAGCGACCGTGCGTCCACCATCTTAAAGGCCGTATCGATTTTAGGGCGTGCACCAATCAATACAGTTGCGGGAGCTGTGACTTTGATCAATGTTTTGACGAACAGTATAGCGTGTATGCGTTAGTAAAGCCGGTCGATGTCCTCGACGTCAAGGGGTTCAAGATCCCACAAGGGTATTATCTCCACCGAGGACATACCTGGGCAAGAATCGAAGAAGGTTCTTCTGTCAGGATCGGAATAGACGATTTTGCATCACGTCTTTTGGGACCCCTCGATCGTATTGAAGCCCCCCTTATGGGTAAGGAGATAGAACAGGACAGCCCGGATATCACAGTATTCCGGGGAGAGCACCATGCGAGGATGCTTTCTCCCGTTAGCGGTGTTGTAACCGCCACTAATCCCAAGCTGAGGGCGGAGGGGATCCAGGCAAATGCAGATCCCTTTTCGGAAGGCTGGTTGATGACCGTGCATGCAAGCGACCTCAGGAAAGACCTGAAAGGTCTTATGATCAGCAGTGAAACCGAAGACTTTATTGGAGAGCAGGCAGACCGCCTTTACCAAGTCATAGAAGAAGTAGCCGGCCCTCTCACGGCCGACGGAGGCAATCTCGGGAATGACATCTATGGCAATATGCCTCAGCTTGGATGGGACAGACTGGCCAGGCTTTTCTTGCGCACATGATGAGTCTGTCATGTCGGTTGCCCAACACGTAAGCATCTTGCCTTTTGAAATGAGGCGCTTTGACCCGTGGAGGTCCGCAACCAACTTACATTTGTTTCAAAAGGGGTAAAGTGCTATCTCAACACTATCCATTTCTCTTGAGATCGTCGATAGGTGGTGTTCTTCCAAGCCTTGCTGTCTCATCTCCCAAGAGGGTCTTGCAGTAACGACATAGTTGATCTGATTTTCTGTCAACGTCCCTCACCGTGCGGCAGTAATGCATTATGCAGGCCGGGTCTTTGCAGTGACGAAGCCCGAAGGTATGCCCCAACTCGTGAACCGCCTCTTTGACGGCCCTTTGGCGGTGCATCTCTTCGGCCTTAATGGGGGAGAGGTTTTCCCGAAGTCGATATGTAGATACCATGCATGCCTTGCCATTCAGCTGGGCCTCCCCATAGACGTGGGTAAGGATGGGAATAAACAGATCCACATGGGTGATGGCAATCACCTTGGTTGCGTGGGGCGGGGCCAAACTCTCTAGTTTCTCCAGAATCGGCGTGGAATGGTACTGGGTGCGAGCCGGGTCCAGAGCAAAGCCTATATCCAGCAGGAGAGAATCTGCCTCGGTCTCATAGCTGAATACGCGTTCTATTTCCTTGCTTACTTCTCTAAGGAGTTCACTGTCTATATCCCCAATCGGAGAAATGACGATTTTATGTTCCCGTGGACCACTCAAATTGGCTTATGGATGTTGTAGCGCTTTATTTTGCTGTAGAGTGTAGAACGGTCGATGCCCAAGATCTCTGCACTCCGGGAGATATTCCATTTGTTCTGGTCAAGTATCTGGGCGATATGTCTCGTTTCCATCTCCTTTAAGGAGTTATTCATGGTAGGAGTAAGGTATTCCGGGCGGAATATGGGTAGATTTTCAGGCAAGACCTTACGGCCTTTTCCCACAACCACAGCCCTCTCGATGGCGTTTTCCAGCTCCCGTACGTTCCCCGGCCACTCATAAAGCATCATCTCGTCCAGGGCCTCGCGGCCGATGTGGTCTATCGGTTTGTTGGTTTCTTGGGCAAATCGGCGAAGGAAGTGATCGGCCAGAAGAGGAATGTCCTCTTTGCGATCACGAAGAGGGGGCATAGTAAAAGAAATGACATTTAGACGGTAATAAAGATCTTCTCTAAAGGCCCCCTGCCTGATTCCTTCCTCTAGATTCTTGTTCGTGGCGGCGATGACGCGAAAATCCGCTTCTATGGGTTGAGTGCCACCGACCCTGTAGAAGATGCGGTCTTCAATAACCCTCAGGAGGTCTATCTGCATTCTCATGCTGATTTCCCCGATTTCATCTAAAAACAGGGTCCCCCCGTGGGCCAGTTCCAGCCTGCCTTTCTTTGTTACTTTGGCATCCGTAAAGGCCCCTTTCTGATACCCGAAAAGCTCGCTCTCCAAGAGATGTTCGGGAAAGGCTCCGCAGTTTACGATCACAAACGGGCCGTCGCAACGGGGGGAATTTGTGTGGATGGCCTTGGCTGCCAGCCCTTTGCCAGTACCTGTCTCACCGGTTATCAGGATAGTGGAGTCAGCAGGGGCAACGTCCTGAATAAGGTCAAAGATCCGCTGCATGGGTCTGGACTGGCCTACCATGCTCTCAAAGCGGCTCCTTTCCTTGTATTCTTCTCTCAAAAACAGGGTTTCCCGTGCCTGGGCCTGGTGTCGAATGATCTTTTCGATAAGCAGGCCCAATTCATTTGGATCAAAGGGCTTCAGCAGATAATCATATGCCCCGTTCTTCATGGCCTCGATTGCCGTAGAAATGGAACCGTATGCCGTAATCATTATAACCGCCGTGTCAGGATAGTCTTCCATTACCTGCCTTAAGACTTCCAGGCCGCTCATTCCCTCCATCTTGATATCAACCAAAAGGATATCAAAACATGTGTCTTTCAGCCTCTTAAGGGCATCTTCCCCGCTGGCGGCGGTTTCTATATCGTGGCCATCCCGTTCAAGCCAGCCGGACAGAGACTCTCGCATGATCAATTCATCATCAACAATAAGAATCTTAGTCTTACCCACATGAGTCTCCATGTTGGTCAAGAGTACTTGATGGTTGCTTTAAGGGAAGCTCGACCTCAAAGGTTGTGCCTTTTCCTGCCTTCGACCGGACACGAATCGAGCCGCAATGACTTTCAATAATGCCATACGCCACGGAAAGCCCGAGCCCTACCCCTTTTCCAACCTTTTTTGTCGTGAAAAAGGGATCAAAGAGTTTGGAGATGTTTTCGCGCTGTATGCCAATGCCAGTATCCCTAAAACTGATTGAAATCCTTGGGGGTTTTGCAAAACACGTGGTTTCTATGGTCAAGACCCCGCCTTTGGTCGATTCCATGGCCTCTGCGGCATTAGAGACGAAGTTCATGAATGCCTGCTGAATCTGGTCTTCTGAACCCTCAAATTCGGGGAGGTCCGGATCGAGCTGTTTTTCAACCCTTATACCGTTGATTTTTAGAAGATTTGAGGTTATCAATAGAGTCTGTTCGACAATCTGGTTAAGGTCTAAACGTTTCAACTCTATCTTGGATTGCCTGGAGAAAGCGAGCAGGTTCGAGACAATCCGGCTGGTTCGCCTGGTTTCCGTCTCCATGAGGTCAAGATACCGGCTGAATTCATCTATATCATTCTGCTCAATACCGCCATCTCCGATGATCCTTTTCATCAGAGTTATCAGATTGAGTATTCCGGCTATGGGATTGTTGATCTCGTGGACAACCGAGGCAGACAGTTTGCCCATGGATGCCATCTTGTCCTGGTGAAGGAGTTGGGCATGGGTCTCCTTCAGTTGCCGGGTCCTGTCTTCGACCATTTGCTCCAGGCGACGCGTGATCTCTTCCTCCTCCTTTTTCCGATCCGTGATATCACGGCTGATCTCTACGAATCTTGATATCCTGCCGTCCGATTCCCATATAGGAAAGATGGTAACCTCGATATAATGGGGTTCCCCATTCTGGCCCGCGCGAGTCCGGATTTGCTGACTGCTCCTTTTGTTACGAATCGCCTCATTTAAGGGACAGGCAACGCCTCCTTTGTCACACATTTGCCTGACTCCATGAAAGATCTCATGGCATTTCCGGCCAATCACCTCCTTACGGGTATGGCCCATTCCCTTTAAGAATGCCTCATTAACCTCGATTATCTCCATATCCGGAGTAATGAGCAGTATATAGTCCTGGATGCCGTTCAGGATGGTTTCCATTTCCCTGTTCTTCATCCTCAATTTGCGCTCTTCTACACCAATCACCTTCCAGATAAAATCAAAAACCCTATGGGAGAGGATACGGACGGTATCAGGCTTGGTCTTCAAGATATCATTAAGAATTTCCTGCTCTGGAGTCAGAATGACGAGGAGGTGGATGTTATGATGAGGTTCATACAGTTCGTGGTAATCTTTCACAGACTTGAGGCCCAGCTCTCTTGCCAGCACCATACCCGGGGATTGAATATCCGGGTCGGCCACACCTACAATTCGGGCTCGAACCGCATTTTTCCTGTAATCGAGAGCGGCTTTTGCGATGAGTTCCCTGCATAAAGGACCACCGCCCACGATAGCCATATTGATGATGGCAGGTTCCATTTCCGGCATCAATAATGCTCCACGAATCTGAATAATACTAAAAGACCGTGATTTTCCTGTATACGTCGGACCCGGAATGAGAATTGAGCAGTATGGACATAGGACCGCGAATGGGGTATCTTTGCTGTCATCATATCATTCTAGTGTCCGCCTTTCAACGTCATATTCCCGGGGCCATCAAGTACGGCATTGAGGGAACCGCTCCTGAACCCGTCCATATCCAGAGCAATATAAATAAACCCTAATTCATGCAATTTCTCAGCGATCTTCTCTCGATTTTCGAGCAACGTCCGGAAATCCTTTGGAGGCACTTCGATCCTGGCCGTATCTCCATGATGCCGGACCCTCAGTACGGAAAGGCCAAGCTCGTAAAGGAGTTCCTCGGCCTTTTCCACCTGATTCAGCTTTTCAACAGTCACCTCTTCTCCGTAGACAATTCTGCTGGACATGCAGGGCATGGCGGGTTTATCGGCCGATTCCAGGCCGTAATAGGCGCTTACGGCACGGATTATCTGTTTGTCAAAGCCAAGCTCTATATACGGAGACAGAATGGTTGACTCCCTGGCAGCCCGAGTACCCGGCCGATAATCCCCGAGATCATCCCGGTTGGCGCCATAGAAGACTGGCCAGGACGGTTCCGCTATAGGTGAGCTTGTCTGATCGGATAGTTCCCTGAGGCTTTCAAATAGGGCCTTTTTGCAGAGGTAGCAGCGGTCGCTACGGTTGGCTCGATATAAGGGGTTTTCCATTTCCCCCGTATGGACGATTTTGAGGGGAATACCATGCTTCCTGGCAAAATTCAGGGCAAAGCGATATTCCCTGCGGGAAAGGGAAGGGCTGTCTGCCATGGCTGCCACCATACTTCTCCCAAGGACCAGGTGCGCAACGAAGGCGATTAGGGCGCTATCCACCCCCCCACTGTACGAAACAACAGCACCGTTATGCCTCGAAAAGTAGTCCTCCAGTTTCCAGGCATAGATTCCCTCTGCCGTCTTTTGCTCATACCTTTTCCGCACAATACCCCAGCCAAATGAAGTCAGCTCCGCTCGATATACGCCTATAAGGCGGAAGGGCTTTTATGTCAAGGACTTTCCACTGATTCCTTAGCTGGATATGAATCGGATTACAGGACAGCACGAAGATCATCAAGGCGGCGGAGAGACTCAATAAACACTGTAGACAGGGGTTACGAAAAATATATGATTGTCTTGGTGCAAAGCATTAGGTTGATTATTCCAGTATTTCAGGGTATGCTCTGAAAATCAGTTAGGGTCTGAACCAACATTTTTTTCGCCAGAATCAAGGAGGATTTAAACTCTGATCTGATGCCTGGATCGGCGAAAAGGGCGGTTTTCGTTCGGGCACTTACGCCCATACTCCCAGGGTGCCGTGACCGAATAAAGAGTTTTATGGATACCTCAGAGAACCAGATTAGCAGTGACAAGATTGTCAGCTGCTCAAACCTTGCCAAACCGGCCAGATGCCTTTCTTGCGGAACAGATCGGATAAAACCTCGCAGGCGTTATTGCTCAAAGGAATGCCGGCAACAAATCAATTGGGTCCTCTCCCTTTCCAAAGGTCTGCTCAGGGCGTTTAGTGCCAGGTATGCGGCCTTTTCTTTTACTCATGATAAAGTGATTCTGGACGTGCTTCCCGCCTGGTCAAAGGGAGTCTCCAGGTTTGTCTGCAATAGGAATCCCAGAAAAAAGCCGGCTGAAGACTTAAAGAACCTTATCCTTCAATCGGGAAAGGAATGGCATCATATGGTGCAAAACAACAACTCCAAGAGTTATGCATCTCTATTCCTGATCGAGAAGACTCTCAATGAAGATATCGATCCGCACAGTGTTAAACCAGGCAGGAAAACGCGTCCAAGGCTCTCCAAATATGAGAATGGTTATCTCAAGATTCTCTGCCTCGACAGGGATGATTTGTCGCCTGATGGTCATGTGGTCAAGATAAATTCTGCTTATAGGAAAATGGCCAAGCTCTATCATCCGGACGTGGGAGGGGATGAGGAGCAATTCAAGCAACTCAACAAGGCCCACAAACAGATGCTCCTTTGGGCTGAGAATCCTTTGTATACCAGTAGAAAGGCGCTTCAGGATTGCTGGTCCTACGATGGGGCTACCAACCGATGGTCTCCACCCCTATAGCAACCGCCCATTGGGAAATAGTCTCCCCAAGGCCCCTGCGACCCTTTGCGGTTTCTTTGTCGGATCCGCCTCACTTGTTTTTTCACGAATATCTTAGGGAAAATGGACAATTCGTGTTTTCTCAATAAAACACACTAACCGCCTACCGCTTACAGCCGACCCCATAGGGCATCTCATTTAGATGGAGGTAATCATGTTGCAGCAAATCAGAACTCGCCGCAGTATCCGGAAATTTGCCACGGATGAAATTGACGAGCAAACGATAAAGCAGATAATTGAAATGGGCACCTGGGCCCCTTCCGGGCACAACAACCAGCCCTGGAAACTGGTGATCATCCGCGATCAGGACTTAAAAAGGGAGGTTTCACTTCAGACCAAATACTCTCTCGTGATTCAGAGCGCCCCTGTCTGCATTGCCGTATTTTTGGACCATTCTCAAGGTTATGATCGGGTGAAAGATATCCAGGCCACCGGGGCCTTCATCCAGAATATGCTCTTGGCCATCCATAATCTGGGTCTGGGAGGGGTGTGGATGGGAGAGATCCTCAAGAACAGGGAAGCTGTGGAGCATATCTTAGGTGTGCCCGAAGACTGCGAGCTTATGGCCGTTGTCGCCTTTGGACGTCCCGACGAGGCTAAAGGGCCCGGGAGCAGGAAACCCGTCGATCAATTTGTAATTGGGTGGAAATGAAACGGAAAACAGAGAAATGGATATCCCACCGAGTAAGAGAATTGAAGTATGATTCCGATTCGTGACACTATTCAATCCAGGAACTACCCGCTTGTCAACAGTATTATTCTCGGCATGAATGTGCTGTTATACATGGTGCAAAAGGCACAGGGAGAAGCGTTGAACAGCTTTATTCTCATGTATGGACTGGTTCCCGTCCGTTACTCCCTGCCGGAGATAGCCTCGCAATTCAGCTTTGGTCAGCAGGTCCTCCCGTTTTTTTCCTTCATGTTTCTTCACGGGGGCTTCTGGCACCTCCTTGGAAATATGTGGTCTTTATATATATTTGGTGATAACGTGGAAGATAGGCTGGGTTCCTTCCGGTATCTCGTGTTTTACCTTTTGTGCGGATTTCTATCAGGCCTTTCACACCTTTTCATCAATTGGCAATCAAATACCCCGACGATTGGCGCCAGTGGTGCTATTGCAGGTGTGATGGGCGCCTATTTCTTGCTTTACCCCAAGTCGAGGATACTTACCCTCATCCCCATTTTTTTCATTCCCTATTTCATTGAACTCCCGGCTTTTTTCTTTCTCGGTCTATGGTTTGTGCTGCAATTTATCAGTGCGGCAGGGACAGGCTCCCAAGGAGCTGGTATTGCCTGGTGGGCCCACATTGGCGGTTTCTTGTCTGGAATGATCTTCTTGAAGTTGTTCCTGCGAGTCCCCGAATTGGGAATCACTCAGGAGCTACGGCAAAAGACAGCCAAAAAAAAGACCCATCATCTGCAAGCCATAAAAGTGACTGGATTCCCCAATGATCCTCATCTATACGGCTCCATTGGCATTACACCAGTGGAGGCCCGGTCTGGAACCCGCAAGCTCGTTAATATCCCCTGGGGCTTCCAGAAGCGCCTTTTCAGGATTAACGTACCATCTGGTATCCGTGACGGAACCAATCTGCGCCTTGCGGGAATGGGCAAAAGAGCAGACGATATGACACAGGGAGATCTGTACCTGAAAGTCACGATCCAGTAGAGGCCTCATTGCCACATGATAAGACCTTGAATGAAGAAGAAAACCGGTAATGCCCCCGAGAAGTCAGCATAGGATTCACAGGCCGCTATATTAGATTTCTCTGCTTCAATGCCATTCGTAGCGCCTTTTCGTTAAAACCTTCTATCCGTATATCGTCGACAAATATCAACGGGACGCCTCTCCCGCTCAATTCCCTGAATTCCTGGTTGGCCTCGAATGAAGAATCAATAAAGTGCTCTGTGAATTCGATTTTGTTTTTATCGAAAAACCTCTTCGCCATCCTGCAATACCCGCATCTGGAAGTGGAATACATGACTATTTCTATGTCTTCCTTTTTCCCTTCAGAATCCCCCTGAATACTACTTATTGCAACCTCGATAAGAGTCCTATTAAACCCTTCAACCCGGTTTTTTCCGGCTATCAATAGAGGGAATATGCCGCTCCCTTTCTTCCTGAATAGACGCATGTTTTCCTTTGACTCATTTATGTCATAAGCGGTGTATTCAACGCCATATTCATCCAGCAAGTCCAGCATTTCATCGCAAGGAGGACAACCGGATGATGCAAAAAAGACTATTATCTCGTTCGATCCATAGAAACCGTTGACAATGAATTTTGAATACAAGAAATATCCTATTGCAACAAAGGCGATCGCGGTAAACACAAAGCCAAATCTATTAGAGGCCCTTTTTCCGGTTTGGACTGACTGCGTTGTTTTTCCGGTGTGAGTATTCTGATGCTGGTGGGGGAAATTCTGACTTCGCTGCAGAAACTTTTCGTAGGCAATCTGGCACCGTGGGCACTGCCATTCCGGTGCGAAATCATCTGGCTTACGGATATATCCGCATTTAGGGCACTCTCTCCCCTGATTATCTGGACTTCCGTTATCAATAGCCATGTTCCATTTCCCCTTTCAATCAGTGGTTTACTTGTTTGTAGGAAACTACCGCATAACAGGGTGAATCTTCCTTGGCGCAATGATTCGGACCTTTGAAACAAGCCTAAAATCAGGTTTTTCGTTAAGATGGAGCCGGGCTATACTCTGAATCACAGAAACATATTAGGGTGTTTTGATGATTAAGATTCTAATCTATCGCAAAGATCTGCGAAGAAGGAAGTAAGAAGTAAGGCAGTGTTTGTTCACGTTCGTACAGTTTATCAGCCTTCTGGTACCTTGTCAACTTAGGCTTCAAACTGCATTTATTGCAGTATATGAACCCCCAAATTCGTATGAAGAATCATCCATATTACCTGTGTAACGAAGATTTGTCAGCCTCAGGGACTCTGGCCAGATATTATTTGGCCATGTCCAGAGAAGATGGCTTAGTCGGTTAGGAAAGTTGAAATACGTGGACGGCAGAGGTCTTGAAGGAAATACAGGCCCGGTCTCCACTTTCCAGAGCAAGATCTATGAGTGCGCCCTTTGTTATCAGGCTTTTAAAAAAGACATCGTCTATCCTTACACCGACTTCGTAATAAATACCATGATTCTCTACCCTTGTGACAATTCCAGAATGATTATTTCTCATGCTCGATGGAAATTGC
>JAXHTA010000620.1:0-2237 GCA_034190285.1 Thermodesulfobacteriota bacterium
TTTTGAAGCAAAGGGTGGGAATGTGGGAAAGTTGAAGCAGAGAGTCTGATTACCTGAGCTATCTCCATCCAGAAGATAGGCATGCGTGGTCTCAACATAAAAACGACGCTGGGTCGAAGTCCTTAATAATGGCGCTGGGATCCGAAATTCTACATTATCGATCGGACGATTTGTTCGATTCTGCAGGGTAAAGGCATATTTGATCTGCCTTTCAATGGGATAGGCCAAAGAGGGGACAGGTGGATGCAAGAAATCAAAAACAAGTATGGCGATTATAACGAGAGAAAGGGCGAGACAAAAAGAAAGGATACTTCTTCTCATTAAAGTATTCATAAACGAGGGCCTACTAGCGACTAAAGCGAATATTTGACTCAACTTTTCTAAGCCAATTTCAAAACGCCCCCTTTTGTCCGATCTCTACGTCAAGCTCAAATTTTAATCCTCGAAATACTCAATGTATTCCTGTGAGTAAAACTATCGCCTTCCATGACACCGAAAAAAATTGAACATTTTGAAACCGGCTCTTCTGTGTTAAGGCTATTGATTGGGACTCCCAAGGGCCGAACAGGGAATTTGGTTTTGCATAACCGTTTAAGGACATGTTCGACATCCTTTGACTATCTTCTTTGTCCCATTTGCACGTAAAATATCGACTTGCCTGCGCAGGAAAACTCTGTAAGCTTCGAGACCACCTTTCAAATAAAATGTGTTTCTTATGCCTCCCGATTGTACGAGTTTCTCCAGCTTTTTCGGATAATCTCCATTTGCATTGCATATCAGAACGGATGAAAGGGGGTCTTCTTGAGTATTCTTTGATATCTCCTTGAGACGATTCAAGAATCCCTCAGCCTTTCCCTTATAAGGGATAAAGTGGGCCCGAGGTGTTAAGAAGGCCGAATCATCCTTTCCCTGATGACAGACGTTCACTATGGCCAGGTGCTTATAATTCCTTTCCGCAAAAAAATCGTCCGGGGAGATCTTGTTCAGTTCTTGATGTTCAAAATAGTCACCTTTTATTGGCGCCCCTTTTTGCTTCCAGTTCGCCAGTCCTCCGATGAGGATGGATACATCGTTAAAACCGGCGCTTTTCAAACGACGGCACTCTTGTTCCAGGCCTGTGTAATTGAATCCCCGGTTAACAAAAACGACAGGGGTGGATTTCAGAAACCTCTTTGTCTTGACGGCAAAAAGTGGGATATTGATTGAGCCCGGGATTCGGGAGCTTGCATATTCATTGGAGTTGCGGACATCGACAAAGGTGAGGGCCTGTTTTGACCTCATTCGCACCTGAACAGAATCGAAGGATTCAAAGAATTGCTGGGCATGCTCTCTTATTTTTCCGGCGGTCAAATAGGAGGGAATATTGTCCGATCCATCGGTTTGATCTTTTGATGAGGCTGCGCCTATGCCCGTCAGGCTAAAAAGGGCATAGAAAAAAAGGGAGGTAACACCTGTTTTGCGTATCAAGCTCATGGCATGAAAGATCGAAAAATGAGAATCTGGTTTAACCCAAAAGTGTCTCTTCAATCAACCAGGAGGCCCGATGATCGGGCCCCAAAGATCACTTGACGTCACAATGCCTCGCCGGATGCCCCTGATGGGAGTCTATCCATGCGAATACTCGTAAGATTCGATGCGTGGAGTTAACACGTTCATCTATTTTCAAAACAGGTCTATGCCGGTCCGCTTTTGGTGTGACAGCACATGTCTACACCCAACATAAACGCCTGTTTTTACGACTGACAAATGTCACTCTATGAAAGGGAATGAAAAACGGAAATCAGAGCGCCGCATCGGCAATGGCAAGGGCTGGGCAGTTCATACAGGACTGAAGGAACTCATCACCTCAGACTACGTCAAATTGCGGTGTCGCCGTAACATACCCATACAATCAGCTCTTGTAAAGACTTTTTTTATTATTTATAGTTTTTACCGATATCCTTATAAGGAGCGTTCCGAGACCACTTGATTTTCCAGAGGAATCGACCCTATCGGCAAAGGCAATGAAATCGGCCTTTGGCAAAACGAATCTACTAATGATGCCGACGCCCCTTTCAGTTGTCTGTTGCGTATTGCCTCCTTATGATATATATATTTAGAATACCAGATTAAAATTTATACCAAATTGAGTGCCGGCTCATGCGATTCATCGGACAAAATTCTGTGAATCTAAAACAGATCCTGATCGGCGGGGTGGTTCTCGTTTTCGGGGCCTTGGTTTATCTGATTGCCCGCCA
>JAXHTA010000621.1:0-2235 GCA_034190285.1 Thermodesulfobacteriota bacterium
TGAAATTACAATCCAATGACCGAATTGTCTTGCTTGCAAGAAAGTATGTGGATACGGACCCGATTGAAAATTTTTTCCCGAAATCGTCGAAGCGAAATCAAGCAAACATACTCACAGATAAAAATTCCAAAAGGAAACTCCTCATTCTTGGCTGGAACCACAAAATGCCGGCTCTTATTCAGGAATTCGATAGCTATGAAACTGAACATTTTGACATCGACCTCCTTTCCCTGATTCCAATTACTCAGAGAGAGCAACACATGTCCCGTTATAACTCGCACAAAAAAGGAGTCACACTACGCCACCTTGAAGGTGATTATACGTCCCCTTCTGATCTTCAACGCATCAACCCGGAGCAATATGACAATATCGTTTTCCTCGCCAACAGTTGGCTAGCTTCAAACGAAGAATCAGATGCCCGAACCATATTGGGTTATCTTATATTAAAGAGGATATTGCCGAAGAACTTTTCCAAACCTGAAATTCTTGTTGAGCTTATGGACCCTGAGAATGAAAAACTTTTTCAACAGCGAACCGGAGAAGTTCTTATTAGTCCTTATATTCTTAGTCATATTCTTGCTCATGTCGCACTTCGAAGGGAATTAAATGTTGTCTTCGATGAGCTTTTTACTGTAGGTGGGGCTGAAATTTACTTTCGTCCAGTATCATTCTTCAATTTTACGAAAACTGAAATGAATTTTAAGGAAATAGGAGAATGTGTCTCAGAGAAGGGTGAAATCGCCTTGGGAATAAGGGACTTGTCTAAAGCAATGGAAAACACAGGCGGCATTTATCTGAATCCACCCCGTAATATTCAGTTCAAGTTAAATGATTCCATTGAGCTGGTCGTTCTGACCACTTATCTTGACTGTAAGAAGGGAAATGAATGACAGCACAATCAATGAAAAAGAGCAGTTCAAATATTTCAACACGGAGAACAATGGGAACTTTCTCAGGTGTATTTACACCCAGTATTCTGACCATTCTCGGGATTATCTTATTTATGAGGTTGGGATATATTGTCGGAAATGCCGGATTAGGTCAGGCCTTGGTTATTATAGGTCTTGCAAACGCTATTTCGGTTTTGACCAGTATTTCTCTTTCTGCTATTGCCACAAACCTCAAGATCAAAGGTGGTGGAGACTACTATCTTATTTCCCGCACCCTCGGTGTGGAGTTTGGTGGCGCCATCGGAATCGTGCTGTTCCTAGCGCAATCTGTCTCTATTGCATTTTACTGCATTGGTTTCGGCGAAGCCTTATCTGCATCTCTACCATGGGCAGGAAAAAACTTGCCCCAAATCATCGCAGCAATTGCCGTGTTGTTTCTTTTCATTTTTGCTTGGATGGGAGCAGACTGGGCTACTCGATTTCAGTATGTGGTTATGAGTATCCTAGCTGCCGCCCTTATCTCATTTTTTACCGGTGGATTAATAAATTGGGATTCTGCCACTATAGCTCAAAACTGGAAATCGACTGTCGGAGGTTCTAGTTTCTGGTCTTTATTTGCTATATTTTTCCCAGCGGTCACGGGTTTTACCCAGGGTGTAAGCATGTCCGGAGACCTTAAAGAGGCAGGCAAAAGTCTTCCTCTTGGAACCTTTATGGCTGTTGGGGTTTCCATCATCATTTATTTTGGAGCTGCGATCGTTTTCTCGGCAGCCTTGCCTGCCGAGACTCTGGCTGGCAACTACACCTCTATGCAGCAAGTGGCAATCATAGGTTTCTTGATACCTGTTGGAGTTGTGGCCGCTACTCTTTCATCGGCCATGGCGTCTTTTCTTGGCGCTCCAAGGATACTCCAGTCACTGAGTAGTGACCACATATTCCCATTTCTTTTACCCTTTGCCAAGGGTTCAGGACCTACCGCCAATCCCCGCAGGGGAGTTGTATTATCCGCCTGTATCGCGTTTGCAACCATCGGTCTTGGAAATCTGAACATTATTGCCCCAGTGGTTTCCATGTTCTTTCTAATTTCTTACGGCCTTCTCAATTACGCAACTTTTTACGAAGCTCGAGCTGCCAGTCCCTCATTTCGCCCTACATTTAAATGGTTTGACTCTCGCCTTAGTCTTTTGGGCTTTTTCGCATGTCTCGGAGCCATGCTGGCAATAAATCCTCCGGCCTGCGCTGTAGCAATTGCCATACTTTTCGCTATCTATCAGTATCTCAAACGAACCACAGGACCAGCCCGCTGGGCCGATAGCCGTCGATCCTATTACCTTCAACGTGTCAG
>JAXHTA010000622.1:0-2217 GCA_034190285.1 Thermodesulfobacteriota bacterium
GCCAAGGCGGTGTCAAACCAAGGGCCATTTGAAAAAGCTCTACGTCTCTCATAATGAAAACCGATTTATCATTCTTGCTGTAGGTAAATCAAGGCTTACCCACTCAAAACAGCGAGGAACCTTATAACCATTTTGCTTTGAGAAACCCGGATAGACCCTATGTTAACCGCTGTGGAGTTCAGTCTTAGAGTTGGATGTCTCCTACACTTCTGAAGTGGATGGACAGCTCCTGTTCCTGCGCCTGATGCGATAGGAAAGAGATGATCTGTTCTGTTGTATCCTTGATGCAGACGTCTTCCATTGACAAGGGATTTTCGCCGCTTTCCAGCCTGGCAAGCAGAAGCATTTTCTCGGATAGAAAACTCAGAGAGGCTGAACACTCTTTTATCGCTCCCCCGTAATGTTGGTATATTTCAGGAGTCAATGTATGTTTTCCTGCAATTCTTGAAGAATAGCCGCCGATGATATACAGTGAGGTTATTAACTCATGAAAAAGCAGGTTCTGAAAATCAGCCTGTTGCTTTTCCCATTCCTCGAGTTCTTTCAACCTGGTGTTCAGCCGCTTCTTTGTCAGCTCTTTATGGAGTAGCCTGTCAACTTTAAGCAGAAGCTCCCTCAGAGAAAAGGGCTTGAAAATGTAATCATCAGCCTATAGCTCAATCCCTTTGAGTTTGGCTTCCCGGGACCCGTGAGCAGTAAGCATTATAATGGGAATGTCCGAGGTTTCTTCTTTATCATGGTTGCGGATTATCCTACATATGTCAAATCCGCTTAGACCAGGAAGCATGATGTCAAGGATAATCAAATCGGGCCTTTCCTTTTCAATGAGAGTACAGGCATCCGGACCGTCGAAGGCGGTGAGAGTAGAATATCCTCTCTTGGTGAGGTTATATTCCAACATTTTAGCGATGTCCTGATCATCCTCTACTATCAACACTCTCTCTTCACTCATAACCCTTTCCTATCCTATGCAATGACTTGTGCTTTGATGATGTCTGACACTACATCGTGGCTGTTATCATATAATTAGGCGAAGATTAGGTTTTTGTTAAAGGATCCTAAAAACCTGGGACTCTGGGATCATAAAGCCACGCCGCCACCTAAAGCCTGCCCAGATTCAATAGACTAAGTCGTCTCCTCTTGATCCCGGTGAAACTGCATCTTCAACCCAACGTTGCATAGCTCTTTGGCCCAAAAAACGGTACGCTGGATCTATAACTCAGATACTACGCAACATTAGGGTACATAATGGCATCTTCGTTTCTAGAGGGGGATCGAGGGAATTCTGGCCGCATCAGATATGGGATAACGGTGTTCTTTCCCCGCATAGTTCTTTATAAACAGACCATTCTCATTTGCTCCCATGACATATTCCGGAAGCAAAGGCACCTTTCCTCCGCCTCCCGGGAGATCAATAGCAAAGTGGGGCACGCAAAGGCCTGAAGTGTGGCCTTGCAGACCAGCCATTATTTCCAACCCCTTGCTGATGGGTGTCCAGAAATGTGCAGTCCCTTTTGCCAAGTCTGCCTGGAAGAGGTAGTAGGGTCGCAGTCTGATCGTAAGGAGCTTCTGCATCAGCTCTCGTATAACTGGAGGGTCGTCATTAATCCCTTTCAGGAGAACGGTCTGACAGCCCAAGGGGATGCCGGCGTCGGCAAGTCTTCTGCAGGCAAGAGAAGCATCGGCCGTTATTTCAGAAGGATGGTTAAAATGGGTATTTATATAAAGGGGATGGAATTTTCCTAGCATCTTCGCTAGCTGGGGGGTAACCCTTTGGGGGAGGGTGCAGGGAACTCTTGTGCCGATACGAATGATCTCCACATGGGACATGGACCGCAATTCCTTTAGGATCAGATAGAGTTCATGGTTATCGAGGAGAAGGGGATCCCCGCCGGAGAGGAGGACATCTCTTATCTCGTGGTGGCCTCGAATATAGCCAAGTCCCTCCCTTACGGATTCTCTGGTTACCAAAGAGTGCCGGCCCACTTTTCTTTTCCTGTTGCAGAACCTGCAATACATGGCGCACCTGGCAGATACTAGAAAAAGGACCCGATCCGGGTACCGGTGGGTCACGCCTGGGACCGGAGAGAGCTTTTCTTCATTTAAAGGGTCTTCCAGGCCTCTCTCATCGGCTGTTTCCCTGATATCAGGGATGCACTGCCTGTATATTGCATCTCCTTTGTGCTTTATCAGACTCAGATAATAGGGATTGACAAA
>JAXHTA010000623.1:0-2215 GCA_034190285.1 Thermodesulfobacteriota bacterium
AACATCTTGTATGGCAAAGGAAATCTCCGCGCCATACAAGATGTTGGAACCTACGAGTTTGAAAAGGATATTAAGGGGATAAGTGTCGCTTTTGGAAAGTTGGTTTGTCTCCAAATCGCCTATTTGCTGATCCGTGGGTTTCTGAAGGGAGATAAACCATTGACCGCATCTCGGATTTCAGAGGTTCTCAAAACCCCCATTCGACTCGTTCGTCAAATACTGTATATGCTTGTCGAAAGCGGAATAGCATCTGAGATCATAACTGAAGAGCCGAAAGAAACAGCCTACCAACCGGCGCGTGACATCAATACCCTTACTATTGGCTATATCATCGAGGCGATTGATAAGAAAGGATCGGACAACATTCCTATTGCCCGATCCAGAGAGTTAAACGCTTTGTCAGATGCTTTAGAGGCTTTTAACGACATCATCAGGAATTGTCCCGCAAACAAACTTTTGAAAGACATATAGGAAGATGTCAAGGGATGCGGTTTATCTTCCAACCGACAGTAATGTCCTGATGGTGATGTCTTCAGGCTTATACTTCAACTGATTCAAGGCTGAGGACATCCAAAACTGACTCATATGGTCCGCCTGGATGTCCCACAAATACTGCATGTACGAAGATGCATAGGGTTCGCCTTCATGGATATAGTGATGTCCTCGTATGCTAATATAGACCTTCCACAATTTCATCTGCCGATCATAAAGGTCCAGCAGGCCCCACGGAAGAATAGCAGGCCAATAGGGCCAGGCGGAGGTGTAGAGCAATTTTTTCCCATACAAATGTTTGAGCTTCGGTGTCGCTTCGAGTACATGTAGTGGCCACACAGCCCAGCCTACCCTTGGAAATTTCTTACCCACATCGAACCTTAGCTCTTTACTGATTTCCCAGTTATCATCTACGTAAGCAATTGGGCTCTTGGGTTCGGGCATCATGATATATCTTGATCCCATTAACCTGAAGCTCCATTCGGAATAGGGGTCTGAAAGTCCCTGACCGTCTGAATGGGTTACGTCAGACCCTGCTATGTTATCCTGCCATGTAGTGGCACTTATCCGTATTGTCCTCTTAAAGGCAGGAAGATAGGCAAACCCGGCGTCGTAGTACTTTGCATCGTCATAGTGCCTCACGACATACTGACCAATTCCTTTGAGTTCCAGAGGAAATGTTATGACCAGAAACCTCTTGAACATGACTTTTTCATAACCCGGGACCGCACCAAGAGGCGGCTCCTTCGTTCTGGTATTACAGTAGACAAACTTTTGATCTTGATCTACTCTTTTGTAAGCCTTGCCTTTTGAATCAACAAACAGAATCCTTACCGGATGATTCCTGAGGTCATCCCAGACGACTCCGTACTTCACATTTGCCGCTACCTCCAATCCGGTCTTTGGCTCGACAAAGGGAACGCCACCAGGCCAGAGTGTCCCGACTTTCTCATAGTACACCGTCCCGTTCTCATCCATGATGGCCTTGCCCCTGTTTTTTTCGGTAATATCCCTGAAGTATTTGGGCACCAACTGATCAGGCGGCAGTTGCCTTCCCATCCTCAAGACCAGACCCCTTTCGATGGCGACAATAGTACCGGTGGTCAGATAGTCTTTGACAAGACCCATGTTGTCTTTGTCTATCAGATCCCCTACCTTCACTTTTCCGTGAGTCAAAGCCTCAACGGTTGGAAGTTTGGCGTCCCCCCTGAGCACAGCCTCCACGGATGGGATACCTTCCCCCTTCAGCAGTCCGGGATACACAAGGATGATAAGAAGGCAAATGAACACCGTGATTAAACCCGAAGATATACTTGTCCTTATAGTCCTCATTTCATGCACCTCCTTTTCTAAGAGTTGGATGGTTATCCGCCGAACAACCTCATCACTCTTTCACTGACATAAATCGATGGGCCATTTGGTGCCTTTTAAAGACAGCGGAGTCTTGTTTTTTCAAAAGACGAGCGTGTTGGCATAAAGCTCACCACAGGGCAGCCAGATAACAGACCACTCCACAAACGACTGTTCTTGCCGCCGTCGCGCCTTGATCTCGACGAAAAACTCCGTTATAGCTCAGACACTAATTATTGTATTTTAAATTCTAAGCGCTATCATTCTCGGTTGGATCTACAGCCAGGAGTTTGACTGTAATAAAGAAGTGTTCAGCTTGATCTGGATGCGGAAATACAGGAGTACATGTACACGTATTTTACAGATCAGCCAG
>JAXHTA010000624.1:0-2200 GCA_034190285.1 Thermodesulfobacteriota bacterium
GTTAGTTCGCCCACATGTTGTCAAGAATGATATATATGCCGCATATAAGGAGATGTCTGCTGATCAGGTCCGGGAAGCCGAGGCCATTGAGTGGGCCGAAGGCACATTCGGAGATATAAATAATGAAGAGAGGTGATGTGTGGTGGATTAATTTTGACCCTTCCATAGGTGGTGAAATCCGAAAGCAGCGACCAGCAGTCATCGTAAGCAATGATGCTGCTAACCAGTTCCTTAATAGAGTCCAAGTCGTGCCCCTGACCAGTAATGTTAGTAAACTTTACCCAAGCGAAACATATGTAACGTTTCGTGGAAAAAAGGCCAAAGCTATGGCCGATCAGCTTACAACGGTAAGCAAGAAGCGGCTAATCAATCCGGCAGGATCGATTTCCTCCACTGAGATGGAGGGTGTACGCCGAGCTATCACGATTCAGCTGGACATTTAAGGCAGAACCTGTCAGTCCACCTGACCGATGTTCCGCTACGCTCCACATCGGCAGGTGACTTCATCGTTAGCTGTTCAATGTTTTGACAAGAAGTTCTCAAAATAGGATTACTATAAAAATTTATTATAATATCAACTAAAAAAAAGGAGAAGAAATGAATCAACAAAAAGCTTACAAGAAAATACTATTTATGATGGGATTATTTGCAATAATATCTCTTTCTGCTTGCGCACTAAAGCCACCACCTTCATTTGTCCGAATCAACGATACGGCTCTTACCCAATGAAAAACTATTGAAATTAGAAAAGGTCTTGAGTACGAAACAGCTTGGAAAACATTAGTTGATATTGTCGCTATCCGTTGGGACATCGAAACTATGGAAAAAGAAGCTGGATATCTTAGATCAGCTTGGTCTTACGCTACAGGCATAGACCGCGGAGTAAATCAACCTTTCACATATGGCCGCAGACTGAGTGCTAACTTCACAGAGGATCATACAAAACTGCAAATCAAAACAGAGGCTGCCTATCAAGTACCTGGATATGCAACAATATATGGTATTGATAGTGCCTTTAATAACGATGTGTTTAGAAAAGAATCATGGAGTCAAAAGAATCATGGGGGCACCCATTAAAGGGCTTGTCAAGAGTAAAAACACCTATCCATTGAAAAAAATCGCTCTTTTTTCCGCTTGGCAACTACAGCCACACAGCTCGGCCTCGGTTCCCATCCATGTCCGCATCCGCTATTTCTATATTGTAGGTTAGCGGTCAGTTTAATCTGATCCGCGCCAGTCACCCATCAGGATCAAGGTTAATGAGGCAAGAGGTAACACTAATCATTGCGCAGCGTAGAGACCGAAGGCATCTTAAAGCCAGGCAACCCTCTTAGTAAATCTCACAACCCCTGGTCCGCTTTCGGACCCCAGAAAATCGTCGGTGCCATGCCGTGTCCAATGGGATGTATCACAAATCTTATGGTTATTAACCAACCTCTTTTTAGCTCACGACATAGGCAAATCAGGATGTAAAACGATTACCGTCTGATTATTTGCGTGCAACAGATTCCAATCAAATCTGATGGATTTATACCAACCCCCATACCGGTTCCCTGCTGCACGCAGTTTCATTCTCTAAATAGCTTTTTTACATCATAGGGCACTTTATCTCGCATAACGTAATAGGAACTCCTTGCCAGTTTGTTACTTAAGGCCTTAATAGCGACTATGCCATTCTTTTTGGCCTTTTTGCGATTATAGAAACTTTGAAACTCAGGGTACGACCTTATAGCAAAGTTTGCTGCTTCAACATAGGCCCAGGAAAGATATTTATTGCCGTTCTTACGATTACCTTCCCCCTTCTTTTTCTTGTTTGATAGCCGTTCACTCTTTACACAACGACAATAGGAAGAGTATCTCCCTACAGTTGGGAAACGGGAGATATCTCCTGCCTCAAGCATAATGGTTAAACCTAAAATGTTACCAATCCCCGGCATTGTCAGAAGACATTCAAATTTCGGTTTAAGTTTAGCACGAGACTTTACTGCCTTTTCAATCTCCTTAATCCTTGTATCTAAAAATCTTATCGTGGATATGCTGTTTTTCATAGATAATATCAGAAATGGATCATCAAATACTTTGTCAGCATCTGACTCATTAAGCTTCTTGATCTCTCTGTTAGACATCTTATAGCCAAGATTCCTTGTAATAGCGCCTTGAAGACTCAAAATATGTGCTGTCCTATGCCTTACGTACAGAA
>JAXHTA010000625.1:0-2190 GCA_034190285.1 Thermodesulfobacteriota bacterium
TGAGGCAGGCGGAGAGGGGTCTGGCGTCGATGTGAAAACCGCCCAAACCCTTTGAATACAAGGGGAAATAGAAAACCCGTCGCCCCCGAGTGTAGTCCCGGAGAGACGGGTTTGTCTTTTCTAAATGGTGGAGGCGGGGGGAGTCGAACCCCCGTCCGGAAATATTCCACTCAGGCGTCTACATACATAGCCCGATGTCGAATCTTCACCCCTTGGTTCACAATCGGGCATGATTCCCGAGAGGCTAACCTGGATTTATCTTCGCTTTGCCGTTTTACAGGTTTGACGGGTCGGCTAGCCTGCTAATCGACGCCCCGCTCGGTCCCGCAGGCAAAGACCGTTAGGACGCTAGCCGTCTAAGCGGCTAGGGCATACGCATAATCGTCTGCGTTTATATTTTGCCCACCTGTTTTACGAGGAGATGGCACCTCGATATGCAACCTGAGCTTCAACTTATCCCCGTCGAAACCGGATCGCCCCCTATTATGATGGTATGATTCTATTATAGCCACTCTCAAACAAATGTCAATATCTATACCGTTTCTTCGCTTCCTCCACCTCTTTTCTCAATTGCTTCTCCTTTAAAGCCCGTCTTTTGTCATATTTCCGTTTCCCTTTGGCAAGGGCGATCTCAACCTTGGCTCGTCCTCTCGTGAAATAGACCTTGGTAGGAATCAAAGTGTATCCCTTTTCCTCGGTTTTTCCGATCAAACGTCTTATTTCTCTCTTGTTCAACAAGAGCTTTCTGGGCCTTTCAGGATCTAACTGTTCATTGTGAGAGTACGGATAAGGGCTAATATGCATATTGTACAGAAAGACCTCTCCTCCTCTTACCCTGGCATGGCTGTCTTTCAAATTGGCTCTTCCTTCTCTAAGAGACTTCGCCTCCGGACCCAGAAGCACAATCCCTGCCTCAAGGGACTCATCGATAAAAAAATCATAGGCTGCCTTTCTATTCCGGCAAACGATCTTCATATACAAGAGAACCTCTTCCATCTCCAATCGCCAATAACTCGTGATGATTGAAAAAGCATATATAGGTGAACATGACGGTTTTAGTTCGGGCACTACAAGAGAAATGCACATTTCCCCAATCAGTTAACCCTAACATTGCATAACATTTGAGTTCGAAACGCTTTAGATGAGGCCATCAAGAAACACCAGGACATTTTCAGGGGTGAAAGTGCATTAAAACATACGGTGACATACTGAAAATAGCATAACGTTTCTTGATGGCCTGATATAAAGCGAGCGCAGCGTTTTTGGGCCAAAGATTTATGCAACGTTAGGGTATAGTGCCCAGATACCCTTTTTCCTCAAGCTCCGGGACCAGGCTCTTCATCCGCTCCAATATGTATCCGCGCACTTCCTTGGCCGTACTAAGACTGATCACCTTCTCAAAATCAGAACGGGCCTCCTCAAAAGAGATGGATCGTATTATTCTCTTGATCAGGGGAATTGCCCTTGCATTCATGCTGAGTCCGTCAATACCCAGGCCAATTAGTATGGACACACAGAGCGGGTCTCCCGCCATTTCCCCGCAAAGGGCCACGTGGATCCCGGCGCCTTGCGCCGCATTGACCACATGTTGGATCATCTTGAGGATGGCGGGGTGAAAGGGCTGGTACATGTAGGCAACCTGCTCATTAATTCTGTCAATTGCCAGGGCATATTGAATAAGGTCATTTGTGCCAATGCTGAAAAAATCCACATGACGGGCCAGGACCTCGGCCATTGCTACGGCGGAGGGAATCTCGATCATGATGCCCACCCTCATGTCATGATCATATTCGACCTTTTCGTAATCCAGTTCATCCCTCACCTGGGCCAGGATCTTTTTGGCATCCAGGACCTCCTGGAGACCAGCTATCATGGGAAACATGAGTTGAATATTGCCGTAAGCGCTCGCCCTGAGAACGGCGCGCAGTTGACTCTTGAATATCTCCGGTTCTTTAAGGCAAAACCGGATGGCCCTCAGGCCCAGGGCTGGGTTTATCTCCTCGGGTATCTCAATTCCTGATGCAAGCTTGTCACCTCCCAGGTCCAGGGTCCTTATGGTCACAGGGTCAGGCGCGACTACTTGGGCTACCTCCTTGTAGTCCTCAAATAGATCTTCTTCGTCTGGAAGCCCTTTAAGATACAGAAACTCCGTCCTGTAAAGGCCGATCCCCTCCCACCCATAGTCCCTGA
>JAXHTA010000626.1:0-2179 GCA_034190285.1 Thermodesulfobacteriota bacterium
CCCGTTTGCCATCATACTTTGCGGCTTCTGTGACTTTTCTTCGATCAATTTTCAGTCGGTTGGCCTTGGTCACGGATAGATATCTCTTGAAACGCTTTGACGCTAAAAGCTCTATAGCCCACTTGGCAGAAGCGGAGTTATCCGGATGGCGATTCAATTCGTATTCAAGGAGTTCAATAATACTTGCACGGTGTTTGGCCTGACGTTCAGCTTCTTTGGGGTTGTAACACAGAATGTAACGGTTGCGTCGTTCACCATCACCGACAGTCACCTCCTTAGCGTGGAGGTTGTTTTTGAAGACCGTGTATTGGCCTCTTTTGGACAGGACATTTTGCTTGATCTCGGATACGCTTGACATGCGGCAGGCCAACAGATACTTGCCGCAGGCCCTGGCAAGCTCTGCGCGATTGTTTTCTGAGTTCATGCCTGCATCCGCTACGAACAGGGCACGGCCCAGGTTCCAGCCTCTGAGGTCTGCTCGAACCTTCTCGACCGTGTCGACGTCAGTGGTATTGCCGGGAAATACCCAGGATCGAACCGGAATCCCTTCACGGGTCACCGCCAGGGCCACTACCACCTGAGGCCCCCAAAAGCCCTCTTTAGCGCGGCCGAATTTGCGCAGGTTTGTTGGTTTCGTTTTCGGGGTCGTCATCCTCCTGATCTATAGAAAATGAAGCTGTGGTGGTATCATAAAAGATCAAGTCCACCGTCAGATTGAATAGATTGGCGGTTTGAAAAAACACATTCTCTTTGACTTCTGACATATGATCGTAAAACAGGTCCATCACTTCGTACATCTGTTTTAGCTTCAATCCATTGCAGGTGGGGAGATAAACCTTTGAAAGCCATCGGTCCCAGACCCCCAATTTGGATTCCGGGTCACATAACCGATTGGCCGTCATGGCTAAAAGAGCCCTTTCGTAAGACAATTTGAGTTGTTTTCGTTTGACAATGTCAGAGAAGGTCTTTTTCAGACCAAGTCTTTCCCAGAGGGACTCTATGGCAAGTACGGAACCAAAAGAGACGGTGTTCTTGATTTTCAGGTCACTGGGCAGGCCTTCTTCGCTGAGTAATCCCTGGCTCTGTTCATCATCCAAGGGATCCAGGACACTCAACCCGCAGACCCGGGCGATGGACCGACAAAGCCGCACAAGTTCTCCCCGGTCCAGGCTATCGGTTCTTTCAAAGTTGTGGATGATCTTGGCAACAGGCTTGCGCGTAAAGGGATGACGTTTGTTGTGGGCCAGTTGTTAATACTCAACAACAGAGCCGTCCTTATTCTTTCGTTTCGTAGTTCGTAAATACATGCTTACGCAAATCGCATGTATTTAGGGGTATGTCAACCAAGAAAGTTATTTTTGGGTGCCTACCGCCTTTTGGTGCTCAATCACGGATAAGTTGCTGAAATCACATGCCTTCGCCCCAAAAATGGGCCGGTTTTTTGCTCACAAAACGCAAACACAAGGATGAGCCGTCGATAATTGGTATCAATGACAGCTTCAATCACTTCATGCTCAAAATTCATCTCTCTGCGGGCATACCGGCCTACTTTCAATGCGCTTAATAGGGGAGAATAATATGCGCCACAATTACAACATTGTGCTACTCTTAACCGTAAATCCAATTTGCCAAATACTGTGGTAAAGCATCGGTTATTTTTCCTATAAACTCGTTTTCGTATCTTACGGCCACGACAAAATCGTTCTTCTGCATTTCCCCTCCGCAAATGCCGCCCCAGGCCCTTCCTGGATTTGCTGGGGTACTTATCTGTTAGGCTTAGGCGTTCGGATATGAGATCATCATAACCCCTAAAACTTCCTCCAATATCTTGAGCATCAGAGGGTCTTGGAGTCCCTTCAGCTTATAGATGAGTTCATTAAGACCCACTTTACCGGTTGCAAGATTGAATCGAAGTAGTATATGTATTTCTTGTTCCATCACGGTCTCTTTCTCTTGGTTTTTGTTGGGAAACCCTAACCATAAAAAGAGATCGTATTTAAATCAATCCTTAAGCCCATGCGAACACTTTTGAACGTTCAATAGGTTCCGGTTATCAAACGACGTCATTGGGTCCGGTTTATAGTCAGTAGTCTTTCCGAGCTTTCTCCTTTAGACCACAGACTTACCAACCAGGGCGGGTTTTTTGAATGCAAATCGTTCATCTTGGGCAATAGCTCTT
>JAXHTA010000627.1:0-2163 GCA_034190285.1 Thermodesulfobacteriota bacterium
CATTTGGAGCGAAGCTTCAATATCTGGTATATGTAACCCGTCCCACACGACAAGTTGTCGGTTGTGTTCAATTCTCAAGCCCGGCCTGGCGAATGAAGGTCAGGGATCAATGGATTGGATGGGATGACGCGACACGCGGACAAGGTCTTCAACAGATCGTAAACAACAGTCGATTGTTGGTCCTGGCAAGGATACGCAATCTGGCCAGTTCAATGCTTTCCAGTGTTCTGAGTAGGCTTCGAGTGGACTGGCGTTGCCATTATGGGCTGGATCCCTTGTTGGTGGAGACCCTGGTGGACCAGAAGCGTTATCGTGGTGGTTGTTACCGGGCCGCCAACTGGATTGAACTTGGAAAGACCAGCGGTCGCGGACGAATGGACAGAACCGGTAAACGGCACGGAGCAGATGTTAAAACCATTTTCGTTTTCCCACTGGTAAAAAATGCCGTCAACCGGCTTAAAGGGGGGAGATAGCGTTTATGGGAGCAGCCCCGGCACTTTCTTCCCTGGAATATCCTTATGGTCAAAGTCATGAATATTTTGAGCGCATCATAGGCATCCTTGATTCCGAAGAGGGAAATTCGATGGACATGAGCAAATTGGAACAGGAGCTTGAGAAGCGGGGGCGTGAGCTCATGCGCATTTTGCTTCAGGAGCATCTGAATAACCGGAGCCCCGGCGCAAGCAGTGAACCTGTGAGGGATGCAGATGGAATCGATCGAATTGAAACACATGACCATGATCGAAAGATTGAAACAGTATTCGGCAGGGTTGAACTCAACCGTGCCGGATACGGCAAGCGAGGATGCAAAAGTCTTCATCCGCTGGATGCTGAACTGAACCTTCCTCCAGAGATTTATTCATTGGAGCTTCAGCGAAGAGTCGCGGAAGAAGCCGCAAAAAATTCCTTTGATGACGTCGTGGAAACCATTGCTAAAACGACCGGCGGCAATGTGCCCAAACGCCAGGCTGAAGAAGTGGTTCAACGTGCGGCCCAGGACTTCGATGCCTTTTATGAGACGCGCAAATGCTGCTGTCCGGAAGAAGCTGCAGGATCCGTGTTGGCAATCACCGCTGATGGGAAAGGTGTGGTTCTCCACGAAAGAGACCTCAGGGAAAAAACACGCAAAGCAGCCGAAAAACGCAGACAGAAGATGGGAAAGCGTCTCTCGAAGGGGGAAAAAAAGAATGCCAAACGCATGGCCACTGTAGCGGCTGTATACACTACCGATTCATTTGAGCGCAGTCCTGATGACCTGGTTTCCGAAAGCGGCCCTCGCATCAAAAAAATGAAACGGCCACCGATAGAAAATAAGCGAGTCTGGGCCAGTCTTGCAAAAGAACCTGAAGAAGTTATTAAAGAGGCTTTTACCGAAGCTCAAAATCGGGACCCCAACCATGAAAAAAACTGGGTGGCATTGGTTGATGGGAACAATACCCAGATCAAAATTCTGCGTAACATTGCCAAAGCTCAAGGCATTGATCTGACCGTCATTGTAGATGTTATTCATGTTACAGAATACCTTTGGAATGCAGGCAGAGTCTTTCATCCTGAATCCGGCCCAGAGCTTGAACAATGGGTTGAACATCGTCTTAGGAAGATTCTTGAGGGAAAGGCGGGACACATGGCCGGCGGGATGCGCCGAAGTGCCACCCGGAAAAAAATCAGCAAGAAAAAACGAGAGCCTGTAGACAAATGTGCCACTTACCTGATCAATAAATCGCCTTATCTGAAATATAACCGCTATCTTTCCAAGGGTTTTCCTATTGGTACCGGTGTTATTGAGGGAGCATGCCGGCATCTTGTAAAAGATCGCATGGAAATTACAGGGGCTAAATGGACGCTTCAGGGAGCCGAAGCCGTATTACGTTTGCGAGCCTTACGTTCAAGCAAGGATTTCGATGCGTACTGGACTTTCCATGAAGATTGTGAGTACAAACGAAATCATCAAGCCCTCTATGCTGACGGGTTAGTTCCTGCGACAACGAACTCGAAGTCATCTACTAAAAACAGCGACCACCTTACCGTAATCAAGTAAACTCTCTCCAAACGAATGAACAGGATAGGAACCACGGAAGCCGTTATGTCGAAAATGCAAAAGAGCCGCACCCATATGATTCTTATAGTCAGACAAGAGGTGAAGTCATGGAAAGATATTTTCTC
>JAXHTA010000628.1:0-2162 GCA_034190285.1 Thermodesulfobacteriota bacterium
TAAGGGTTTTAGCTCTTTTTCGCTGTGTCGACTGAAGGTAAGAATCTGCATCACCAGGTCCTTCGCACGATTGCTGGCCTTCATTACCTCCTCTAACCTGCGCCGCACAAGAGTGCCCTTCGGAACATCCAAAAACGCCAACTCCGTGTAACCCATAATGACGCCGAGGATATTATTGAAGTCATGGGCTATGCCGCCGGCAAGGGTGCCAATCGCCTCCATCTTCTGGGCGTGCCTGAGTTGGGTTTCAAGCTGCTCTTTTTCCGTTTCCCTCGTCTTCAGTGATTCCGATAGGTTGTTGAAGGCTGCTGCGAGCCTACCTATTTCATCTACTGTCTCAACAGGGACCTTTTCTATAACTCCCTTCAATCCAAAGGCCTTCACGCCTTCAGTCAATCTATCAAGAGGCCCGGTTATCCCCTTCACAAGGACATATACAACCCCGGAACCGGTCATCAATAGGACAACCCCTACCAAAATGCTCTTCAATAACAACCCCTTTAACTCCCTGCTCAGGGCCGCTTTTCCAACCTTTACCTTCACGAACCCGATTATCCGGTCCTTTCTCTGAAGTGGCCGCTCTTCAAAAAACAGGGCCTCCTCCATAAGGTAGCTCGAACCTGAGACTATCGGCGACCAGAATTCAAATTCACCTTTACCCTCAATATAAAAGGGAGGCCCATGGCCCTTGAGTTTCTCGAATATCTCGTTATTGCTCCCTCCATCCCCTTTCGCCGGTTCTTCCGATGTCCCGGTTCCGGGCCTTTCCTGCCTTATCAAAAGATCACCGCTCAGATTGAATATCGAAACCTCCAAGACCTCCTGCTGATGAAAGACTGCTTCAATAGGATCCCTTAACATCTCATCGTTTTCCGCAAACACGCCGATCCTTGAGTTATGGGCAAGTACGCGTGCAAGTAATTCTCCGTTCCGCGTCAGGGTATCAGTGAGAGATTCTCGAAGCTGATAGATAAGAAACGTGGTAAAAGAAAAAGAAATGAAAAATAAAAAGACCGTGAAAGCGGCAAAGACCTTTATTCCAAAATTCTGCCTTAAAGTTTTCACGATATCCAGATCAATTATCTTGCTCAATCGATTATCCTCACCGTGGTTTTAGTGTCTGCATCAATGCTGAGTCCCAACTTCTTGGCCACCTTCAGATTGACTGTTATGACCGCCTTTCTTGCATACACCCGTCCAGTACTCCTTACATCTCTCCCCGAAAGTATCTTCCCTGCCATCTCACCTGCCTGACGTCCTATGTCAAAGGCATCGATGCCTACAGACATAAATGCCCCCAACTCCACATACTTCTCTGAAAATGTAAGGATGGGAATCTTGTTCTCGAGGGAGAAGAGGAGAAGATACTCAACTGTCTCAGGGGTAATCACTGTTATATCGGGCATCATCCAGAAGGCGTCTATCTTTGATTTCATCTCCTCTATGGAAATTGGGACCCCGTTGGATCTATGGACTTCTTTTAGGATAAGTTTGATGCCCATTTTGCGGACGGCGTCTCCAGCGGCATCCACGAACCGCCCCGTCCTGGCCGGGTCATACAAGAGGCCAATATTTTTCATATCAGGCAGTACCTTTAAAAATGAAACCAACTGCCTTTCAGGTGATAGACTGATACTGACACCGGTGATGTTCTCTTGTCCCGAGAGAATGGATTCAGGATTCAGGACCATTAGATAGACTACTGGTATGTCTCTGATCTGCTTTACGATTGAGAGGGCCTTTGGCCCTGCGGCAAGGATAATATCAGGCCCTATCTCATTGATCTTCTCTATAATATTTTCTTCCTCCGATTCAGATACAACAAGCCTTTTGATCTCAGGATTACATTCACTCTCAAGGCCCATTATTGCCTGTTCATAGGGCCTGACCCTCAATCCCTGAACGACTACGATCTCCTGGCCGGCCAGGACCGGGCCGTTGTTGAAGACGACAAGAAATAACAATAATAAAACAAAAAATATTCTCTTCACGATGTCCTGGGTCTTTCGGCCCTCTCGAAGAGGGTCGGGATAAAGGGTAATGGGTAATGGGTACCTGATTCGTTAAGATAATATTAGGCTTGAATCATATTAAGAGATATTCTATTATCACAAATCAGTTGCTCAGTAAAACACTAAAGAAATCAGGTAAAATGTGAGTTG
>JAXHTA010000629.1:0-2160 GCA_034190285.1 Thermodesulfobacteriota bacterium
TAAGATGCCGTTGTTGACACCGGAGTTAAACCATTGAAGAACTCCATCCCAATGCCGTTTGATTTTGTAGGCTGCTTCCTTAATGGGTCCAAAGCGCCTATGAGTGGCCCAGAAATACCATTTTGTTAGATATATCTTGGCATATTCAACAGGTTGATTGAATAACTCCTGGACATTGAGTTTAATGTGGTAGGCACGACTTGTTTTCAAGTTGAGCCTTTTGACACTCAGTCCATCAAGAGTTTCGGCCTGGGAGGCCTTTAGATTTTCAGCATTTTTCAGCCAAATATAGCGAGTCCGAAATACCTCTTCCGGGTGGTCTTTTTGCTCCTGTCTTCGTACCTCGTCAAAAGCTTCATCTATAACCTTCATGATATGGAACTTGTTAAAGGTCAAATGAGCGTTAGAAAAATATTTCTCAACGCCACTAATGAATGATGGAGACATGTCGCTGCAGATTTCTTCGATGGCCTCGGGGTTTCCGTTGTGATCAGCTAAATCCTGTTTAAAACGTTTGACAGTAGAGGCATCTTTTCCCTCTGTAGCGAAAACAACTTTAGGTGTATCAAGGTCTACAAATAAACTCACATAATTGTGGCCGCGTTTTCTGGAGGTCTCATCCATGCCGACATTACGGATATCGGAATAATCAGCTTGAGCCCTGGCTTTATGAACGTAGTTATGCAGGATACGCCATAAACGAGTGTCATGTTCATTGACGAACTAGGCGATAGATTTAGCAGGCATAGACTTAGCCAGAGTCAAGATCATTGCTTCAAATAGCAGAGTGAAACCACCGCCGGGTCTGGCCCATGGGACATCAACCGATAGTGTTCCGCAATCGCTGCAATCGATCCTCGGTACTCTGGCTGTCAAATAGGCTTCATGCTGAAAAAAGTTCAGGTGACGCCAAACCTTTTCCTGGGTATCATACGTCTTTATACCCGTCCGCCCACACTTAGGGCAGGTAAAAGTACTTCCCGGGGAAAATCGATCCTTAAGTCGAGTCTCTCCTTGTATAGGGGTCAAATTGAGCATCAGATACCTGCCAAGGCGGTGTCAAACCAAAGGCCATTTGAAAAATGGTCTATGTCTCTCATAATTAATACCGAAATATCATTTTTGCTGTCGCTAAATCAAGGCTTACCCACTTAAGATAGCGAGGAACCAAATTATTGTTGACAATAATTCGTTATACGACGGTCGCCCGGCTCGCGCGGTTGGACGCAAGAAAAAATTGATTCCTATCATACCATTGGGTATGCTTATCTACAAATGACAGAAGTATATCAAATGGCAAACATGAACCCTAATGTGCATAAATCGAAAGAGACATGTATGACCTAAATCTTAGCGCCAATTGAAATGTCTAATTTCGGGGAATGGAATCGTTTTCAGTCAGAATCGATTCCGAACAGGATTTAACTTGAGAAGGAGATCTAAAATGATTGGTAAGATTATATCACTGGTGTGTGTTTTAATCTCTGGTTTCATCCCGTTTTCAACGGTCGCCCAGGCTGTAGACAAGAAAATTATCCCTATCCCGGTCACTGGGCAAATCCATATGATTGTGGGGGAAGGCGGTAATATTGGTGTGTTTACCGGTGGGGATGGGACTTTTTTGATCGATGACCAGTTCGCCTCTCTAACGGAGAGCATTGTGGCAAGCATAAAATCAGTCGGAGGTCAATTCCCAAGATTCTTGATCAATACCCATTACCACAGTGACCATACTGGTGGAAATGAAAATCTTGGGCAGGGACGGACCTTGATATTCTCCCACGATAATGTGCGAGAGCGCTTGAGATCTGACTCCTTTATTGAGGAGTTCAATATGAAGCAGGCTGCTCTAGGCCATGATGGCCTACCGGTCGTGACTTTTTCCAGGGATATTACCTTTCATCTCAACAAAGATATAATCCATGTTATGCATGTACCCCACGCCCACACCGATGGTGACACTCTTATCTATTTTGAAAAGGCTAATGTTATCCACACTGGCGATGTTTTCTTCAACGGATTCTACCCATTTATTGATATTAACCATGGAGGTTCCATGAAGGGAATGATCAAAGCGGTGGACAAAATTTTGTCGCTGGCTGATGACAAAACGAAAATCATCCCAGGGCATGGCCCCTTAGGAGACAAAGAACAGCTAAC
>JAXHTA010000063.1:0-12248 GCA_034190285.1 Thermodesulfobacteriota bacterium
GCCTGGGTGAGGGGGTTACCCCGATTCATTGAGTAGATACAACTCTCCTCATTTGATCAAAACGGCATGCCCGCATAATCCAGCGCAGGACAGCACCATAAGAAAGCCCCCCCCCCCAAGGCGTTCTCCTTGTTCTGCCTAAGCCAAAGACCCTGTTCATGTCCCAGCGGGCTTTACTATGTTCTTTGTACGGGCCATTACCTGGTGACCTCCCGCGGCGGCCGTCGAAGAAATCGCTCAGTAAAGATACTCTCTTTTAAATTGATATCGTATCTAACGTCTTTAAACTCATTTCTTGTGCTTGTTCCGGCGACAAGATCGCTGGCAACGGACTCTACAACAGTTGGATATCCCTGAATGATGGCTATCTTGCTTGCCTCAACTCTCCTGTACAGTTTGCCATTCTTGTCAAAATACTCCGCCTTTTCAGGGAGAAATGTCTTTCTGTTAATCCATACATTAAAATATGCAAACTCAACAGCACTCGAATCCTTTGGCACATTCTTTATTAGATATAGAGTATTGCCGGTTTCAATCAGTTCGTGGTGGTCTTCAGTCACTCCGCGACCGGATACGTCCTCGTATAGAAAGTCAGACCCCACAAAACTTGTGCGTTTATCTCCGGGCGCTATCCGCTTTTTGAGATTGAGCGCTGGCAGCCATAGCCAACGGTCGTCTTCAGCACCCACATGTTTCCACACAAGATAGGCCATCTTCCGAACATCCGGAGGTCCCTTAAAATAGACATAGAATTTCTGGTCCCTTCCCTCCACATTTTTTCGAAGGATCGTGAATTCCCGTACCCGGGTTCCTCCTTTCTGATCCGCAATGGTCATATGCACATCGGCCCTGCCGTCCCGACCGGCATAGTATGAGGCATCATTGGCCATTTCAATGATCCTGTCCGCACTCAGCTCTTCTGCAGCTTGCGTGTATCCAAGTATTGCATTAGTGCACGCAATAATGAGAAACAACAACTTTTTCATATTTGCCACCGTACATTATTTTCACAAAAGTTCAGCCATTTGCAAACAAGCCGCCTTAATCCGCTGGTACCCATTTCTGCAAAGCCTCACCACGAATTATCGACAGCACCCAGCATGCCACATGTCTGAATGGGGATACACACAGGCGCACCCGATCCTCAAATGGAGCTTGAAAAAGGCCCTTTTGAATTGGAGCCCCTGCAGGGAAATCAACAGGGCAGACAGAAAAAGACAACTATGCATCTGCTCAATTACTCGCCGTGTTTTCCAGAAAGAGAAACTTTCTGAGGGCCGTCATAATGGCTGGGAGGATAAACAAAGTACTAAGCCACGATACGGCCATAATGGCTGCGAGGAAAAACCCCACGGTCCTATAGGGCACTAGGGGCGCCAGCAAGAGAGGGGTGAATCCGAGAGATATTATCACTGCATTTCTACTGATCGCCGTTGCAGGCTCTTTGAACATCTTACGACTTGCAGTGCCCCAGTCCCCGTACTTCTCTTGCAGTTCTCTGGCACGCTGCAAGAAATGGATCGCAAAATCCACGCTTAAACCAAGGGTCATAGCCGAAAGGACTGCGACCGGCATATCATAGTCCTTCCCCGCAAGCCCGATAATACCATAGATAAAGGCAATTGTTACGGAAAGCGGTATCATAGCCAGTGCCCCATACAAGGGGGAACGAAAAAGGACGGCCATCATAACCAGCACGACCACAAAACTGGTTCCGAGGGAGACTATCATACCTCTGACCATCTTGTCCTGCCATATAACGTTAAGATATGTGAGGCCAGCCCATTTGGCTTTAAGATCAACCGGAGGAGAGTTAGTCTTCAAAAAGGTTTCTACGTCAGCCACAACGGTTTCCATGTCTCTGTTATCGCCGCTCTTCAGCTGGATCCATATGTTGGCCTCCTGGTAATCTCTTGTAACCATGTGAAAGAGGCTGTCCTTTCTCTTCATGCCTTCAAGCTGTATAAAAACCTGTCCTGTGGCGGCCGCTGAGTTCGGGATACTGAAATTTCTTTGGTTGCGCCGATCATAATCGTCTTTTTCCACTCTGGTCGCATCGGCTGGAGGAGATACGTAAAGAAGCTCATAAGAAGCCTTTTTTAGAGCATCCAAGGCCGAGGATGTCTTACCCACAACCGGGTTTTCTAACAGATGTTCTTGCAGCTGCTCGACATATCGAAGAACTTCGGGCTGTTTGAAGAGCGGGGCCGTAAGTTCCGCCTCGATTTCAAAGACAAACTCCTTAAAAGACAGGCGCAAAATTTCATCACAAAAATCAAGGGCCCTATATAACAGAAGATCACCTGTCAGGCTATCATAGGGCCTCAATCCGTTTATTAGTAGCTTTTTGTCGGCCTCCTTGACATCTTGAAGGCCCTTTATTTCATTGACCAGGGTCTCAAAGGTCAAATCCTCAGCATCCATGTAATTTATGACATCGGTCATGTTGTTCCATGACTTCAGTGCCTCAGAATCGATTTTTTCGGCTTCATTCACCAATTCCACAAAGCATTTCTTTTCGTTGCTGCTGGCAACATTACAGTAGAGCTGTCTAAGCCGAGCCAATTCACCCAGAAAACGATCGGTCGCTTCAGGGAAGTATTTTCTAAAGCGCCTGTTTGCTTCAGAATTCATTGCCGCTGCAATATCAATGCAGCTACATGTCTCCGGCCTCGGGGCCTGTAAGGTAAGATAGGCGGTGTAGGTCCCCCCAAAATGGCTGTTGAGGACTCTGTCAGCGATACGAATCTCATGGTTTTCGGTAAACCATTTGACAGGATTGTCATTGACTTTGATCTTTGATATACCATAGGCTGAAACTCCCAGAATCAATACAACTGCAATCAACAATAGTCTCCAGCGCAAATAGCCAAACTCACCGACTCGTTCAAGTACAAACATGAGCAAGCCTTTAGACCTTTTTCCAGGACCGGATGGTGAAGTGAGTGCTCTTAATTTTTTTTCTGGGACCGCAACCATGATATAGGCCGGAACCAGGGAAAGCGTAAGGAACCAAGCCAGTCCAACCCCAAATGCCACGTGGAGGCCAAAGACCCTGACAGGCGGAATAGGCGTAGTCGCAAGGGATGCAAAGCCAGCAATGGTCGTCAAGCTGGTATAGAGCATCGGCATAAAAAGATGTCGAATTACATCCTTGACGGCTTCGGCCTTGTCATTGAACCGGCCATATGAGTCAAAAAACAGGCTTAATACATGAACGGAGTCGGCAACCGCAATTGGCATCAGAAATATAGCTATCATGGAACTCATTATATGAACATCAAAACCGGCCCATATTAGAAGCCCCATAGTGCATATCACGCTTACAACCGCAACGATCATGGGCGCCACAATCAGGGAAATCCGCCTAAAGAAAACAAAAAGTAGGAGGAAGATAATAACACCTGCAATCGGCGCGGACTCTGCCATCTGCAACATCATTTCAACGCCGAATGTGTCTTCGGCTACTGGGAGGCCGGTGATATATATTTTTTCATCGCCAGCCCAATCCATAGTAAGTTCTTTCACAAGGTTTGCAACATTATGACTGAAGGTCTTGTCAATAATGGGGACATAAATACAGATAGCCCTTCCGTCTTCGGCCACCAGTGTCCCCTTGTACAACGGATTACCCATGGCATCATCCCGGATCGCCAGGGCCTCCTTTCTGTTGACCGGACGATGCTCCATGAGATATTCCAGCTTTAAGGAGCCCAAATCGGCCTGTTTGATGTTATCCACAAGACACGGGCTTATAATTTCGCGTCCGATAATGGCACTATTGCCCTTTTCATCAAAGAGGTTATTGGGATTATGGCGAAAGATAGTTTGAAGGGCTTGCTTCCACAAGCCTTGAGGGGTCAGATCCAGGGCGATTCTCTTTTCCTTCTGATCGCCTTTGGCAGCCCTTAAAATCACCGGTCTGTGGTTTGAATCCCGGCTCAGGCTGAGCAGTTCATGGGTCAGGTCATATATGCGACCAAGGGTCTCTGGGTTAAAAACACCATCAGGATCTTTCTCATTTACGATCCCGACAATCACAAAATCATAAAGGCTATATTTCTTCTTAACCTCACGATGAAAAACCCTGACATACTCTTTGGCGGAAAGCATGTTTTCCGGATCATTGTCAAAACGGACCTTTGGAAACTGGGACAGAAAAACGGAAGTTAACAGTAAAATGCTGACTATGACAAACCAGGGATGCCTGATGCTGAATCTTGTCACTGATAGCTTAATCATCTTATTCTCTTTTGCATTGGTGATTCAGCGCTTACGCTTGGTGTATTTGCCGCCCGGCGTCCTTGCGCGTTAATTGGGGGAGGGCAGTATTTTACTTCTCTTCCACTCCATATATTGACGATGAGTAAAGCCTGTTCCCAGTTCGGAATGTGCTTTTCCGTGATTGCCCTTACGGCAAAGACGGCATCGATTCTCACTACACATCTGGCAGTGGTTACAGTCCGGACATTTCTTTTTCTCATCAAGTTCGTGCTCTGTTGACACCATAGCCCTGAGCTGCTGCGAATTACTAATCCGAGCGTTGTTATTTAGGCACTATGATTTATCAGGCCTTACGAATAGTGCTTCTAACGCAAATGGAAGTCTGAATGATTATGGCCTCATTAGTATATCTAGTGTTTGAACGAAAACTAGGATTTTTCGTTCAAATCAATGAAGACGAAAATTTTAACCGCAGGAATACATTGAGTATTTAGAGTATTAAAATTTGATTCTGACGCAGATATGGTCGAAAAAGACGGTTTTCGTTCGGGCACTACCTATGTCTCCAGCCGTATTGGCGTAACAACTACTGTGACTCTGGCTCGTCAATAAAAGACCGGCTTGAATCTTGGGAAGGGACTGAAAAATGGGGATGTTGAGGAATGACTCTCACCGGTGCAACAACTGCCTAGGCCATGAAGCCTTGAGATACTCATAAAGAGGCATATCTATTGCTGAGCATCCTTACATGTTTCATTTCCTCTCGTATGATGTTGTCTATCCTGTTCTTGCCGAGTTTTTCCGGGACAAGTTCTTTCATTCCCAGGTAAAAGACGATGGATTCCTTTTCGCGAGCAATCGCCCCACGAAAGACTTGCTTTGCCTTTTCTTGTTCGGAAAGATCTTCAAGGAGAATGAAATCCTCTTTTGCCGCTTTGTCAAATACACGCAGATCTGCAAGTGCCCGCAGATACTGTGCGGCTTCTCCTTCAGGGTCAAAGACGGTTGATCTCCGTTCCTGGTCCGACAATTCCGCTCTCATAGAAGCAAAAACCTCTAAATGCTCATCTTCCATTGAGGCGAAATCGAGCAAAAGCTGCCTGACAGGAGCGTCTGAGATACTCCCTGCCGCCTGCCGATAAAACTCGGCGCCATTTTTTTCAATTTGTTCTGCCATCTCAAATATTTCATCTGCATTCATATCGTAAGACATCTTACAGTGACCTCCCTTGTATAATCAATATGAATGAGGGCCCGCCAGTGTTTGCCTGCCGTTTCCGCTTTATAGGCGCATGAAGCAGAACTATCCTTGTTCCTCGGCAGGCAGGCTACCCTCAGTCCCACACCTTCCGGGCATGGTCCCAGTTTGCCAATATCTTCCTCCGGCTTAATGATATTCTAATCGCCGGGCATAGCCCGGGCCACTTTCTTCCCAAGCTCATTGCAGTTCTTGATACCCTCTGCATCGGGCACGAACTGAACACTCACTCCCCGATCAATAACATCAAATTTCATTTCTTTTAGTGCCCTGCCAATCAATTTCACCGATTCACCGCTCCAGCCATACGAGCCGAAGGCGGCCCCGATCTTGTTTCTTGGCCTGAAACCCTTCATGTAGGTAAGGAAATCTCCGACTGTAGGGAAGAGACCGTTGTTCAAGGTCGGCGACCCTACTATAATTGCGCCCGCGTCAAGGACTTCAGTCATAACATCGCTTCGATCCCATCGCCTAAGGTGCATTGGCTGGGCGTCCACACCTTGCTGGGCAAGGGCATCCACAATAGCCCCGGCCATCAATTCAGTGCTGTGCCACATGGTATCGTAAATGACGACTGCCTTTCTCTTGGGTGTCTGCCTGCTCCACTCGACATATGCATTGACGATCCTTCCGGGGTCTTTTCTCCACAGAATACCGTGGTCAGGGCAGATCATATCCAGGACCAATCCCATCTCCGTGACCCTTTCCACCAATTTCAGAATCAACGAGGAATAAAGAAGCAGGATGTTGGCAAAGTATTTCTTGGCATGAAGCATTATCCCATTTCCGATCTGGTCGTCAAACCTGCCAACACTGGCGTAGTGCTGTCCAAAGGCATCGCTGGAAAAAAGGATTTTGTCCTCTTTAGCATAGGTAATCATGCTATCCGGCCAGTGAAGCATACGTGTCTCGATAAAAGTAAGGGTCCTCTTACCCAGACTCAGCTCCCCGCCGTCTTCTAAGGCATGGTAATTCCATTTCTGGGAAAAATGTTTAGACAGGTTCTCATGCCCCTTTTCAGAGCAGTAGAGAGGTTTATCTTCTCCTATCTTATGCATCACCCTGGGCAGGCCGCCGGAGTGATCCATTTCCGTGTGGTTGCTGATAACGCAATCTATTTTCTTGGGATCTATGAGGTGACTGATGTTAGTAATAAGTTCGTCAACAAATTCTTTCTTCACGGTATCGATCAGGGTAATCTTCTCATCAATTATTAGAAAAGAATTGTAAGTGGTTCCGCGTTTTGTAGAATACCCGTGGAAATCCCTGATATTCCAGTCAATAGCCCCGACCCAGAAAATACCCTTTGCGATTTCAATCGGCTTCATTAGTATCTCCTTTTAGGAGTCAATGTTCCGGCATAGGCGATAAAGGAAAACCAATCCTAAAGGTGGCTCCACAACCTTCCTCGCTACTCAATGTAAAAGAACCGCCTTCGTGGTCTTCAACAATACTCCTGGAAATACTCAACCCAAGACCCGTGCCATGACTCTTTGTCGTGAAAAAAGGATTAAAGATCTTCTCTTTAATCTCCAGAGGTATGCCGCATCCGTCATCATCTATTACTATTTCAGCGATACCTCCATTCTTTCTTGAGCTAACAAGCAGATTTCCTCCATCCTCTATGGCCTCAATAGAGTTTTTTGTCAGATTCAACAACACCTGTTTTATCTTGTTGCTGTCCCCTTCAATTATAAGAGAATCTACTTCTGTCTCTAATTTTATGTGGATGTTCTTTTCTCTGCAATCGTCTTGAATCAGGGAGCAGACATCCCGCAGCAGCTCATTCACCTCTATTTTTTCAACGTTCAGACTTTTAGGCAGATAAAGCTCCTTCAGTTCCTTTATGAGACTCTCAAGTCTCTTGGTCTCATCCATTATGATATTCAGTTTCTTGACATCATCCTTGTCTTTATTTCCCCTGGCCAACTGATGGGCAAAGCCGCCGATCATCATCAAGGGATTCTTTATCTCATGAGTGATCTCGGCCACGACCTGTCCAAGCGCAGACAGGCGCTCAGCCTTTGCGATCCTTTCCTGGAGGGCCTTGGTCTCAGTCAAATCCCTAACAATACCAGTAAAATAGAGTTCCCCATCAACTTCAGATACAGAAAAGGAGATAAAGGCCGGAAATATTTCTCCATTTCTCTTGGTGGCCGTTATCTCCGTATCATGACCGATGCGCCTTGGCTCCCTTGTCCTAATATAACGTTCTACGGCCTGGCGGTGATCTTTGCTGCAAGAAGGCACCATAATCACATCAAGATCACGACCTATGACCTCATCTCTTCTGTAACCAAAGATCTCCTCGGCAGCCTTGTTGAAGAATATTACCTTGTGGTTCGAATCTATGGTTACGAATCCCTCATTCGTATTTTCAACTGCGCTTTTGAGGATGACACGGGCCCTGTCTCCACGCAAATAGCCGTTTGCTCTGATGTCCATTTCATCCCGCTTCTTCAAGCTGAACCTCTAACCTCCAACGAATCAATACCAAAATCACCTATTCTTTCTCGAACTGGTCTTTGGTGGCCCCGCAAACTGGGCAGACCCAGTCATCGGGAAGATCCTCAAAGGAAGTTCCGGGATCTACGCCATTGTCCGGGTCTCCCTCTTCAGGATCGTAGACGTAACCACAAACCGAACACTCATATTTATCCATGATTTTTCCTCCTCAAAAATAAAAATATTGGTAACACTTTAGCAAATGACCCCAACGCTACGCTTCAGGGTTATACATGAAAGAAACTGTAAATATCATTTACAGTTTCTTAGGCGCCCTATAAAACAAATATAAGCTGGTTACGTAACCGTGTCCCTGTTATTGTCTTTTGCATGCCTTCTTAGTCTTTAAGCATTTACCCATCTGCTTTATCTTGTCTAAGTCTTTAACCATGGCCGCCCATCCATACCAGTATGCATAGTCTGGATTGGCATGGAAAACGCCCTGGTAGGTCCTCATCCGGTGCTTCATATACATCTTGAACAGCACCTGTTCAATGTGCGAACCGCCCGTGTTATAGAAGTGCAGAAAATCGGGATAGGCATAGGCATAATGATCAGGTTTACTTAGTATGCCGTCCTTGTAGAGGTCCGCCACGACATTGATGGCCTCTGCCATCAGTCGATCGGCCTTCCTGATCATATGGTCGCCCTTTTCAAGTTCTCTGATTGCGAATGCTCCTGAATGACATCTCTTACAGGTCTTGATCATCTTCTTGCGTTCAACTTCCCAATCTTCCTGCGTAAGTCTGGCCAGGTCGACGGCCTTGACGACATCCAGCCGTCCCGTGGGTTTGCCATCAGGATCCAATACCCCAAGGGCCTTGAGGATCGTGGTCTGATCTTCGGCCCACTGTTTATCTTTGGGCAAGGGGAGCCTTACCGCCAAGAATCCCCATGCGACCTTATTGGTGTGGGTGCCGTCAGGCAGATGACAAAACTGACAGGTGGGGGCAGCAGCTTCCTCAGGCAGCCTTCCTCTTTCCTTTAAATGATATCTCGTCCCGTGTTTTGAGCTTTCATACATCTCCCATTGGGGATGGTCAAATCCCATATGGCATAACTGACATGCCCTAGGATCTCGGGCCTCTTCTTTGGAAAAAGTATGACGTGTATGACATTCATCACACGAATTTGTCCTGTACTTGTAGCCCTTGTCCTGGAGTTCTTTTTTCTGGGCCTCGGTCTTGATCCCCATATTATGGCACCCACCGCAGCCTTTCCCGCCCTCCATCAACTCGTCAGGCTCCATATGGGTAATGGGCAGAGCATTCATGGATGTCCAGCCAAAATTATGTTTTCCCATGGAAAATTGCTCGACCTGTTCCTCATGGCATTCACCGCAGGCAGCCTCGTCGGGAAACTTCACTAGATGGACAGTCTTCTTGCTTTTGTGCTCGGAACCATGACAGGAAGAACACCCAACATCATTCTCACTGTGCACGCTGCTTTGCCAGTCCTTAACAAGCAAAGGGGTAGTCGCTTTATGGCACTTTACACAGACCGCTCCTTCCTCGGCTGACACGGAAACTGTCATAAACAAGACGGCGATCAGCATGGAAAGACAAACAAGACAATGCTTTTTCATTGTGGACCTCCTGGCTATTATTCTCAAAGCAAGAAATCAATCTTCGTCCACATCCCCTGATCTGAAATCATCGCAAGGTTCGCCGCTATCATCAGCCCTGGCATGTTCAGCGCTGGTAGCTGTAGTGCAAAAGGGAAGCTCTTCCTCTACCTTTTTTTCTTTTTTCTTTTTCTCCTGCTCTTGGGATTCCTTGGTCTTGTTTTCTACCATGATTCTCTCCTTTCTTTAGAATTCGTCTATTTTCTCAAAAACCCCTGGAATATGAGAGACCCACATGGTTCCCTGTAGGGTTTAAGATCGTTTTCCTTATCATTGCTTGGGCCAGATATGTATGACAGATATGTATAATATGTGCGTGCATTGAATGCAACCCGTAACATTTTGACGTCTGAGTCTTCAAAAGCCATATTCCCGTATCCTACGGTTTACTACCCTAATATAATCCTTTTTCATTAAAATATGGGCCATATTTCCTATCTTCAGTAAGAATGTGGTCAATGATCCAATCCTTAAAGAACTTTATAAAACTCATATCTATTTGCATCTTACCCTCAGTGAATTTCTTCTCAAGGTCTAATGCTTGTCTCTTGAGGTCTTCATGTTTCTTCCGATGCGCTTCATACTCAGGGAAAATATGCTCTCGCATCATCTCTTCTTCTTTTTTGAAATGATCTTCCGTATATTTAATTAAAAATTTGAACGTGTTTTCTAATACTGATTCGCTTTTACCGGCGTTAATCCCCTCGCACAGACTCTGTGCTGCCTCAAAAAGAGTCTTATGATCTGTATCCATTTCCCGGATCCCGGAACTGTATTCATCTCTCCACTGGAAGATTGGGATGCTACTCAACTGCGGATCCAATATCAACCGCATTCTCTTTTCATACGTTTCAAGTAGCTTCCAATATACAATAGGGATATCAAGCAGCGCCTCTCTTGGGATATGATACACCTCCACAGCATCCAAGGCCTTGACTTTGAACAGAGGTGGTGTCCTGAAAAGGACATCACTCTCCCCGAAAAAATCACCGACCTCGAATATATCGAACACATCTGTATCTAAATATAATTGCAGTTTGCCTCGCTTTGTCAAAAATAATCCGGGTCTGTCTTTTAGGGGAACATCTGCACCTGCCTGATACGCAAATGTGCTGATTTCTCGCGCCAGTCTGTCTTGAATCGCATAAGAAATCCCTTCCCCAAAAAGCCATGTGTTCTTGAGGAGCATTCGTCTTTCTTGCAGGTGATTAATATCGTCATCAAGCAGTCGATTTCGCTTGAGGAATTCCAGACATAAGTTGCACGGTATTTGCAGCGTCTGCACAAAATTGACGGCCCGAAATGTCTCTTTTGCAACGGTTTCCTTTAATCCTGCGACATCCCCCACACATCCGCCGGCCGACATCATACTAGATTTGCCCGATTCGGATTGAATCGTTTCCACTTCTCCAGTTAGAATCAGATAATGGTATTTGTTGATCTCTCCACTTTTAATAAGAATAGATCCTGGGTTGAACGTTACTACTGGATTATTCAATAACACATCTATTTGGTCTCTCGGAACACTGGGGAAGCAGGACTGCAAAAAAAGAAAAGCGTATCTGCGGATATAATCCTGATGACCGGATATCAACGTGTCAATCATGCCAAATGCCGCCCCGGAGCCGAACGCCTTCTGCTCATTTGATAGTTCCGTTGACGTATGGGCCAATATGATTTTTCCTGAGTCATCATCCTTAAAATCTTCGGCATTGCCGTGTATTAGGCCCCCACCGATGTCCAGTTTTTTCAGATCGTACCTTTCAAGGTATGTGTGTTTGACTTTTTCAAAGCACTCCCTGGAGACTCCTGGCTCCGATATATTCTCCGTAATCATGTTCTCTAAAACATCTAAACTGACAATATCAGCAAAGTGGGCATAGGAACGAAAGCCATCTTCACAAACGGCCCTGAAAACAAAAACGTGCGTCTCCAAGGGATGCGGCGAAAAAATCGGTTTCACCTCTAAACCATTGATTTCGTTCCATTTACTAATAACCAGATCATGTACGTCGAAATAGTTCCCAAACCCTTCCTCATCAACAGATAGAAGGGCCGAAAGCTTCTTGACAACGGATGTGCGAACCAGAGGACAAGCAAAATATTTGATCTTATGGTCAGATCTCATGAGAGACATAAGACCGGCAAAGTGGTCGTCGTGGGCATGGGTATGGAATAAACCCTCAATCTCATTTGTACTGATTCCCAAGGCCTTGAGGCTGTGAACAACATTGGGTCCAGCATCAATCAGGTATATTTTCCCCTGAAACATCAACAGGCTGGACATACAGGGTCGATTTGAGTCCCAGCCATCACCTTCACCTGTGTGAACAACTGCAAAGTATTCCCTTGGGATATTATGAAACCCGAGTTGATACGATGGTTCATAAGATTCATTGGGCCCCAAATTGAGGTCGACTATGGCGGAATCACCCTGGTACTGAAATTCGAACACATTCACACGAAGACGATTGATAAACACACCGTTTCTGATCTCAACAGGATCGTTTTCGACTATCAAGGAATCAACAAGCTCCTCTGTAGCTCGAATTGTGCCAAAGGCAAATCTCATCTTTAAACGCATCATTTCCCTGGCTGCCTGTGGAGAAATACCCGCATCCACGATTTCCTCTTCGG
>JAXHTA010000630.1:0-2148 GCA_034190285.1 Thermodesulfobacteriota bacterium
ATAGACTCTGTAAATCAGCTCTCCCAATGTTTCATTCTTGCCCGCAGTTATCTGTCCTAAGATGCCGGGAAGTTCCTTGTCGTAGTCGGGGATTTCAGATGGAAACTCAGATAGTTCCACAGGGGCGATCCCGCGTGGGGAGTCAACAGAGGGCTTGCCAGGATTTAAATGCGCAGCCCTTGCAGCCCATCCGGAGTGAGACTGAGACGGGGTCGCCTCGACCTGGGGTTGTCTGACACCTATCCTACTCTTAAAGACTTGAGGAGGGTAAGCGTCTCTTACATTTTTCCACGGCCCGGGGATTACGAAATGCCCGGGTGCCAACGCAAAAAGGAATAGCGCCACCAATAACCCGGTCAAGGCCCCTATCCTGGCAAGTTGCTGATTTTTTGGCCTTCCAAGGATATCCCTCTTAATACAGGAGCGGGCCGTAGACCATCCGGCCCTTAAGCGGTTCTGGACGATCATGGTCAACATGACCTGATGGCACAGGTTAATGATCTTTCTGGGGTATCCCTTAGAACTACGATATATGGCCCACAAGGCCGGAAGGCTGATAATCGAAAGGCCTCTCTTGCCGCTGCCCGCCCGCTCAAGGCGAAATCGGATCATGGACCTGGTTTCGTGAAAATTCAGTGGGCCCAAAATATGAAACAGATTGATGCGGTCTGCAAAGTTCCCGTGTTTTTCCAGAGTCTGCTCAAATTCTTCCTGCGCGAAAATGACGATCTGCAGCAACTTGTATTCATTGGTTTCATAGTTGAGGAACTCCCGCAAAATCTCCAGGCAAAAATCGGGAAGTCTTTGCCCCTCATCAATTATCAGGATAACCGAGGCCCGCTCATCCACGCCGCGGCGAAAGAGGTATTTCTTTATGCCTTCCTTGAGTTGCCAATCACTGGTTTCGCTTTCGGGGGGGTGAAACCCAAGCATTTCGGCTACTGTGGACAACAGCTCCCGCTCAGTACTGAAATATGGATCCAGGATGAGATGTGTCTCCAGGTCTTCATCGCCTGCAAATTTGCGGATGAGTTGTCGGCAAAGCGTGGTCTTTCCTGTTCCCACATCACCTATTACCACGCTCAATCCTCTGCGAAGACGTAGAGAGAGTTCTATTCTTTGCAGACACTCAACATGCTGCTGAGAGTGAAAAAAAAAGTCGGGATCAGGTGAATTGGAGAAGGGTTCCTTGTTAAGCTTAAGGATTCTGAAGTAATCCATTCTGTCCTGCGACTATTCGGGTATCAGGCCGAAGGCCGTTCTTTCTTGCACATTGACCAAAGCAGGGCCGCCAAGAGCTTTTTCAGCATTATGCCCTTTGACATGTCTACCTGCCAATTTCCCTGTCGGCTCCTTCAGCAGCTGTTTGTTGTTTCAGGATGTGGGGTGTGATAAATATGAGCAATTCGTCCATTTCGTTTGCCTTGCCCTTGCCTTTGAACAGGTATCCAAAGAGCGGTACGTCTTTCAACAAAGGAACGCCTGACTCGGAGTCGGTGGTTATTTCTTTGCTAAGACCGCCGATGACGGTCGTCTGCCCGTCAAAAAGAACCACGCTTGTCTCGGCTTTTTTAGTTATTATTGTCGGATTTCCTTCCACTTTGTTGGCAAAATCAAGCTCATCCTTGTTGATTTTGATCTCCATTTTAAGAGTCTTTCCGTCAATCACATAGGGTGTGACCTCCAGCCTGAGAGTGGCCTTTTTCCACTCTATCTTGACCTCCTTGTCGGCGCCCGCACCCTCTGTTGTCTGGTAAGGCACTTCTTTACCACTTTCAATCATAGCAGGCTGATTATCAAGGGTTGTAATGGAGGGTCTGGACAAAATATCAACCTTGCCTTCGTTTTGTAAGGCGGAAAGCTGGACATCCAGAACATACTTGTCCAGCTTTTCAAATATAAAACCCAAGGTCAGGCCGGTGCCTCCTAAAGCGGCAGGGAAATCCACGGCCATCCCGGAGGTAGGGTCAATACCTTCACTTAGAGATTCTCCAATAACCCCGCCGGTGTTTGCCCCCGGGGTGAGCCAGTAGTTGCTGTCGCCCCCTGTGCCGTGATAGAGCCCACCCCACTGTATCCCCAGTTCTCTGGCAGTATCCTTGGACGTTTCGACAATATGGGCCTCTATCCGAATTTGGGGAGTGGGCG
>JAXHTA010000631.1:0-2147 GCA_034190285.1 Thermodesulfobacteriota bacterium
AGCATAATCTCCTGCTGCCTTTTCAGTTTGTCCATAACCATGATACTCGGAGAGATAACCGTATATGGATATGAACCCATCCCTTGACATAAGTTACGTAAAAAACCTAATTGAAAATAGAGAGGTTAATATATCGAGATTAGGGTTATTTTTGAAAGAAGAATTATATAATCCTGATTTCGAAACCCTCTTGGAGGAGTATTTAATCAGGAATAACAAGGCAGGCAATATTTTAGTAACCGCAAGAAAGCTCGTAGGCAGTCAGGTCCGTTAGGAGAGTGTAGAATGATAGGACTGAATCCGCGACGCATTAGAGGAGAAATCTATTGATGGACCAGAAAACCGTGCTCGGACTGATTCCCGCTAGGGGAGGGTCTAAGGGAATTTTGCGGAAAAACATAAGAGCCCTTTGTGGTCGACCTTTGTTGACTTATACTGTCGAGGCTGCCCTAAAGGCGCAGTCTCTTGATCGTGTTATCGTTTCAACGGATGATAGTGAAATCGCCCATATTGCTGCAGCAGCAGGTGCTGAGACACCATTTTTTCGGCCCCCGGAATATTCGACTGACACGGCTACATGTATCTTGGCTATTAAGCACGCCATTGCTTGGCTGGAGGACAATGAAAACTACCATCCGGACGCAGTAGCCTTTCTCCCGCCCACATCTCCCCTGCGCACTGCTGAACAGATCGACGGTACGGTTAACCTTTTGTGGAGTTCCGGCATGGATTCAGCTGTGACCGTTTGCCCGGTTCAAGACCATCCCTATTATGTTTACAGTATAGATGATAACTTGCTTCTAAATGAATTGATCGCAGTACATAACAAGCCCAAGCGACGGCAAGAACTGCCGGTATACTACGCACAGAGTCAGTCGGTGATGGTTTCATTGACAAGTTATCTCACTATATGCGGCGACTCTGATTTGGAAAGAAATCCGTACTCTTCTGCAGGATTTGTGATTGACCGTGAGAGCGCGTTTGACGTCGATACGCCAATTGATTTTGTAATTCTTGAAGCAATCATGCGTCAGCGGATGGGCAGGGATGATCATTGTCATGTAAGAGAGGAGTAGTTAAAATGTCTTCAGAAATAAAACAAATGTTTCTTGAAAGAGTAAAGGGGCCCGTCTTTCCGATTCCGACACCTTTTAATAGAGAAGGTCAGGTCAATTTCAGAAAAATCCGAGAGTACGTAGATTTTTTGCTCCAAGAGGGAGCCCGGACTTTAATGGTCACAGTTGGTGCTGCACGTTTTGCCGTTCTTACTATTGAGGAAATGAAGAAGGTCAACGAAACCGTCGTGGACTCTGCATCGGGGAAGGCCTTTACTATTGTTACAACGCCTGATAGTGGCTCTACGCAGCAAGCTATCGAGTTTGCCAGACACGCTGAGGAAATTGGGGCAGACGGGATTCTGGCTGTGTTTCCCGACCGGTATTACACTGAGGACGGAGTCTATCGGTTCTTTGAGGATATATCGCGGTCTTGTTCTATCGGCGTCTTGGTTCATGCAATGCCTATACGCGCCGGACGAGAGACGCTTGGCCCCAAGATCAATTATTCCCCGGAGCTGATCGAACGTTTGGCGGGCATTGACAACATGGTCGGAACGAAGGAAGAAAGCGGCGATAAGGCCTTGGAATACAAGTATAATCGGCTTTTTCAAGGTAGATTTCTTATTATCGGCAGTGCCGGGATGCGTGCCTTTCTATCAGATTATCAATGGGGGCAACAGGCATATATTGTGAGCATTGGAAACGTTGCGCCTGAAATTGAACTAGGGTTTTATTCCGCTCTTGCCAATGGAGATTATGAGAAAGCCAGACAAATTGTTTTCGAAAAGGAGGAGCGATTCCTCGACGGTGGAATAGATGTGGGGTGGCATCTGGGTCTAAAGGAGGCATTGGAATGCGCCGGACTGATGGAAGCCTGGGAAAGGAAACCAATTGAGAGGTTAGATGCAGAAGGAAAGAAGAAGATTGAAAGCATAATTACAGAGTTGAATTTAAAAAATGCAAATCATGTGTCGTTGTAAAACTCCTTTGCATATTTGCCCGGCAGATTTTTCCGCTATGTATGAGTACTTTAGAGTCTATCCCTCCGAAATGAATAGTAATTTCAGGCAAAAGCATGTACCTATCCTG
>JAXHTA010000632.1:0-2147 GCA_034190285.1 Thermodesulfobacteriota bacterium
CTTTTCTATATATGCGGCAAGGCGCTGCAAAATTGTGTCCAGTATCCCGCCAACCTCCCCGGCAGCGACAAGATTGACAAAAAGCTTGTCAAAGGCCTTTGGATGATGTCCCATCGCCTCACCGAGGCTTGACCCACCTTCCACATTTTTGACGATCGCCTTAAGGATCTTCTTGAATGTGACGTTCTCTGCCTGGTCTGCCAGAATTGTGAGTCCCTGTACAAGAGGAAGGCCCGCATCAATCATGGTGGAGAACTGTCTGGTGAACACGACAATGTCCTTGTTTGTGACCTTTGGTTGCATGAAAGCAACGTTTTCAAAAAGGTCTTTTGGCTTGGGCTTGATTTTCTTGACTGTGAGATTGCGCTGCTTGAGCTGAAACCGGGCCCTTTTTTCATCAGCGGCTTCCACGTTACCTTTGAGAATTTTTCCCTTCCTGGTTTCCGCCACCCAGTTGTAGATTGGCATAATGATCCTCCTCGGGTCCTCTTGCGGCCCGGAAAAAGAGTTGGTTACGCACGGCCTGAATAAAAGAGAGAATCCTGTCAGCCGGAAGCTACCTTAACGAAACAAACTCGGACGAGATTGCCTTATTGTGTAAATTTAGGAACTTCGAATATATTACTCTTGACAAGTAGTGTATGTCAAATGTTATATGGTTTCACAAAATATGGTGGTAGTGCTTTGTTCCCTTGGATGGATTTAGCGGAAGTCGCCCGAGGGGATACCGAGGGGGATAGGCCCCTCTATTAAAAGGGCCGGGCTGAAGGGGTTCGGCTTCAATAAATCGCATTAGAGGATAGAGGAGGTGTTGACTGTGAGTGAAATTACTGCTCCCATGGGAGGAAAGGTCTTTGATATCAAGGTGAATCCGGGTGATGCTGTAAACGAAGGAGATGAGGTCATCGTCATTGAGGCCATGAAGATGGAACTTCCTGTTGTCGCCGAGCAATCCGGTACGGTAAAAGAACTGAAATGCAACAAGGGCGACGCTGTAGAAGCCGGGGCTGTTCTAGTTGTGCTGGAGTGACAGCCCCCGTAACAAGAACCCTTGGCGTTGTATCAGCAATGTGATGATATTATATCGTATGATAGGTGAGGGCAATTTCCGGGGATTTTATTGCTTCAGGGAGGTCTCTTAGTGGACATAGAAGAGAAAATCAGGGAACTTGAGAGAAGAAACCTTGAGGCGGAGCTGGGAGGTGGCCAGAAGCGGATCGACATGCAGCACGCCAAGGGGAAGATGACCGCCAGGGAAAGGATTGATCATCTACTTGACAAGGGCAGTTTTGAGGAAATTGACAAGTTCGTTGTCCACCGATGCAGTGATTTCGGGATGGGGAAAAAGAGGATCCCTGGCGATGGTGTGGTAACCGGCTACGGGACCATAAATGGAAGGCAGGCCTTTATTTTTTCTCAGGATTTTACGGTGTTTGGCGGCTCTCTGAGCGGCCCGTTTGGAGAAAAGGTGTGCAAGGTAATGGACTTAGCACTCAAGAATGGTGCGCCAGTCATTGGATTGAATGACTCCGGGGGAGCCAGGATACAGGAAGGAGTTGTGAGTCTTGGAAGCTATGGGGAGATATTCAAGAGAAATGTCTGGTCTTCCGGGGTCGTTCCTCAGATATCTGTCATCATGGGCCCGTGTGCTGGCGGAGCCGTTTATTCGCCAGCCCTCACTGACTTCACGATCATGGTCAAAGAGACGAGCAATATGTTTATTACCGGTCCTCAGGTCATCAAGGCGGTTACCCACGAGGAGGTGACGTCCGAAGAATTAGGGGGCGCAATTACTCATAATACTAAAAGCGGGGTAGCTCACTTTGCTGAGGATTCTGACCAGGCGGCGTTGGACAGGGTCAAGGAGATTCTCGCTTATTTGCCCCAGAATTGCCACGAAACGCCTGCTGTTGTTGAATGTACGGATGACCCGGAACGGATAGATAAGGAGCTGAACAAAGTCGTTCCCACCAATCCTAGGATACCCTATGACATGCGGAAGATTATCCTTACGGTATTGGACGACCAATATTTCTTTGAGGTCCAGAAGCACTATGCAACAAACATGGTCGTCGGCTTTGGGCGGTTAAACGGCATGGTTGTGGGGATTGTCGCCAACCAGCCTCTTTTTCTTGCTGGCTGCCTTG
>JAXHTA010000633.1:0-2125 GCA_034190285.1 Thermodesulfobacteriota bacterium
GGCAGCATTTTATTCGCCGATAATTTTTACAAGCACCCTTTTACGTCTCCGACCGTCAAATTCGCCATAAAATATACGCTCCCAGGTGCCAAAATCGAGTTTGCAGTCAGTAATTGCAACGCCCACCTCTCACCCCATGATCTGTCTTTTTATGTGCGCATCAGCATTGTCTTCCCCCACATTATGCCGATACTGCGATACCGGTTCATGGGGGGCCAGTTTTTCCAGCCAGACATCGTAATCGTGGATTTATTCTTCACAAAAAGGTTTGATGAACAGACGAACTGTCCATGATAACTATGCTGAAATTTCGGACGCTGGTAGGCAAGTAAGTTGACGCAATGCTGACGTTGTGGTAATGCTCACTCATGCCAAGATAAGCATGCATGGACGCGCCAAGTGCGGTGCACCACATTATGATAAAAGGCATCGAGTGTCGAAAGATATTCATAAACGATGAGGACCGGGAGGATATGATAGCACGCCTCACAAGAGTCCTTCAGGAGACCCAAACGGCCTGTTATGCATGAGTTCTCATTCCCAACCACGCTCACTTATTATTCCGAACGGGGCTATAACCCCCATTTCGAGGGTAATGAGCAGGGTTGTTACAGCCTATGCCGTTAGTTTTAATCGACGTCACAATCGCCACGGGCATTTGTTTCGGAATCGCTACAAATCTATCATCTACAAACAAGGTATTGATCAAGGCCGCCGAGATGAGCTAACAGGTGGTTGGCTGTTCAGGAGCTCCGGTGGGTGGTCTGAAGTAAAGGAGTTGAGACAAAAGGGTCAAGACCATGTGAAGAGTGACGAGCGGATTTTGGGTGATTCAGAGTTTGTGGAGTCGGTCCTCAGCCGGGCCAATGAAGTATATGAGCGGTCCTATGCATTGAAGCGCCGGGGGTATGACTTAGACCGAATTGCGCAAAGGGTAGCCAAAAGCTATGAAATAGACCAGCGTGAAATATTCAGTAAGGGCAAGGAGCCTATGTTGCTATTGGGCAGTCAAGGAGCTGGGCATGTCGCTTAGAGAACTGGCAGAGAGGCTAAAAATGAGCCCTCCAGCAATAGGGCTTTCGGTGGAAAGGGGAGAGGCCATTGCGAATGAAATTGGCTACCATCTGGTCGATTCATAAACTTACTTCTCTTGCCAGCCTGATGTTCCCATCTAAAACGAAAAAAGGGCTTAACCTCTGCGGCTAACCCCTTGAAATCATTGGTAGCGGGGGCCGGATTCGAACCAGCGACCTTCGGGTTATGAGCCCGACGAGCTACCAGACTGCTCCACCCCGCGGCATATTGTGCATTTATCTTACAGAGCTTATCATCCCTTACAATCTCTTGTCAAACAGAAAATTCGGGAAACAGTGATTTCAGGATGGGCGAACCCATTTATTTCAGTCCACCTTTATGCCGTTTTAGCGTCGCGATAATCGTCCATACGATTATGTTAGCGGTAAAGTAGAATCAAGGCTATATTGAAGGGAGTTTTATTACAAAGGTCGTGCCTTCACCCGGCATGCTGACGGCCCATATTTCACCCTTGTGGGCCTCTACAATCTTGTAAGATATGGACAGACCGAGGCCAGCCCCCCTTTCCCTGGTCGTGTAAAACGGCTCGAATATGTGAAGCAGGTCCTCTTCATTAATACCGATTCCATTGTCGCTTATGTGAATTTCAATGCCACCAAGCCGTTTCTTGCTGGTAATATTGATAGTCCCGCCATCGACCATGGCCTCTATGCCATTGGTGATAACATTCGTGAAAACCTGTTTCAGTTTGTCGGGATCGCAATTTATTTCCCCGATATCCGGAGACAGATTTGCCTCGAAATCATATCTCTCCGAAGAATAGACCTCGACCATTATTCTCAAGACGTCTTTGATTACCGAATTGACATCCGCACGCCTTTTCATAAGCTCATATTCTTTGGTGAAATCCCCCAGGTTGGCGACCAGTTTTTCCAGTCGTGCGATTTCATCAGAAATCATTTCAAATTTCTGAATCGTCTTGGGATCAGTTAAAGCCTTTTTTATCTGATAAGAAAAACCGCCTATGATCATGAGTGGATTCTTTATCTCATGAGCCACGTGCGCCACTGTCTGTCCGACTGCGGCAAGG
>JAXHTA010000634.1:0-2119 GCA_034190285.1 Thermodesulfobacteriota bacterium
ATTCATAACAGGTATTTTTGGCAGCAAAAATGAACGCGAGCTGAGGAAAATAGCACCTATAGTCGATGAGATAAACCGGCTTGAGCCAGGTTTCCAGGCCCTATCCGACGCACAGCTTAAGTCAAAAACTGAGGAGTTCAAGACAAGAATATCCAGGGGGGAGTCCCTGGATGAGCTCCTGCCCGAGGCCTTTGCAGCTGTCAGAGAGGCCTCTGTGAGGGTGCTGAACATGCGGCATTTTGATGTTCAGTTGATCGGTGGGATCGTGCTTCACCGAGGAAAGATCGCTGAAATGAAGACGGGTGAAGGCAAGACGCTAGCCGCAACGCTGCCCCTATATCTAAATGCCCTCACCGGTCGTGGTGTCCACCTAATTACTGTGAACGATTATCTGGCTCAACGGGATGCCGACTGGATGGGAGGCATTTACAGTGCTTTGGGGCTTTCGGTGGGTGTGATTGTACATGGGATGGATGATTCTGGACGAAAAATGGCATACGAATGCGACATCACATATGGAACCAACAACGAATTCGGCTTTGACTACCTTCGCGATAACATGAAGTTCGGGGTCAATGACTTTGTCCAGAGAGAATTCCATTATGCCATAGTGGATGAGGTTGACAGCATACTGATAGATGAATCAAGGACACCTCTGATTATCAGCGGCCCTGTTGAACAAAGTGAAAATAAGACCTATATGGAGGTCAAGCCTCTTGTGATAAACCTGAAGAAGCAGCAGAATTCGGTTATTCGCTCCCTCTTAAAGGAAGCTCGCCAGGGAATTGAAGGCGCAGATTTGGGAGACGATACGCTGGAGGCCCTGCTTCAAATCAAGCGAGGCGATCCCAAGAATCCCGTGTATCTGGATATCCTGTCCAAGAATCAGGCATTAAAAAAGAGGATCGACAGACTGGAGAGCACACTGAGTGCGCAGAAACTACTGCCGGATATAGACCAGATACTGTATTGCACTATTGACGAACGCAGCAATTCGGTGGAACTTACGGAGAAAGGAATCAAACTGGTTGCTGGCAGTGGATTAGGGGAATTCGTGATGCCCGACCTCGATGATGAGAGCCACTCCATTCGAGAAGACAAAGACTTAAACGAAGAGGAAAAATATGAACGTCTTAAGGACCTTGAAGCCCGCTACATAAGGAATTCGGATCTCCTCCATGCAACCCAACAGCTTATTAAGGCCTTCTGGCTATTTGAAAAGGATGTCCATTACGTCATCAAAGATGAACAGATCATTATTGTTGATGAGTTCACTGGCAGGATGATGCCGGGCCGCAGATGGAGTGATGGCTTGCACCAGGCAGTGGAGGCCAAGGAGGGTGTAAGCGTCGCCGGAGAAAACCAGACCCTGGCCACGGTAACGTTTCAGAATTTCTTCCGTCTGTATGAAAAATTGGCTGGGATGACAGGTACGGCGGATACCGAGGCGGCGGAGTTCAACAATATCTACAAGTTGGATGTGACGGTCATTCCCACCAATAAAGAGATGATCCGTAGCGATTATCCCGATGTGATCTACAAGACTGAAAGGGAGAAGTTCAGGGCCGCTGTGGAAGAAATCAGAGAGCTTTACGAAAAAGGACAGCCTGTACTGGTGGGGACTATTTCGGTTGAAAAATCCGAGATGTTGAGCAAGATGCTCAAGAGGGCCGGGATTCCCCATTCCGTACTTAATGCCAAGCATCACCAGAAGGAGGCGGAAATCATCACCAATGCCGGACAGATGAAAACCGTAACAATCTCGACCAATATGGCGGGAAGGGGAACCGATATCGTCCTGGGGGAAGGTGTGAGAGATCTGGGCGGTCTTCATATCCTGGGCACAGAAAGACACGAGAGTCGGCGTATCGATAACCAGCTCAGGGGCCGGTCGGGAAGACAAGGCGATTCCGGTTCCTCCCGTTTTTATCTCTCTCTTGAAGACGACCTCCTGAGAATATTCGGCTCTGAAAAGATCTCATCCATCATGGAGCGTCTTGGCATGGAAGAGGGTGAGCCGATCGAGCACAGTTTGATCTCTCGGGGCATTGAGAGTGCCCAAAAAAAGGTTGAGGCCCACAATTTTGACATAAGAAAACATCTGCTTGAATATGACAAT
>JAXHTA010000635.1:0-2117 GCA_034190285.1 Thermodesulfobacteriota bacterium
CGGTCAAACCGGGCGACAGTCTAATCCGTGTTGCAAAGGGTCGTTACAAGATTCCACAGAGCGACTTGTACAGTGAATACCTAAGGGTTGTTAAGAAAATGAACCCCTCTATCGAGGACTTGAATACCATATACCCGGGGCAGAAGATAAGGTTACCCGTTTACTCCCCTGAAATTGTCAGAAAACCTATCGAGCCGGCGGATCCTCCAAGCCACAGGCAAATGGCCGGACAGAAAAGGATTAATCCAGTGGGTTATGAACTGGGTGTGATCTTTTCGGAAATGGGGGAGAAATGGCTTCAGGCAGGGCAGCATTTCATTCCTTTGAAATCAGGGGGCCTAATAGACCTCAAAGCAGAGTCTTTTCCCATTGTCAGTCTCCAGACAGGTCTGAGAGTTATTGTAGATTTGAGCAATAGCCTACCTGATAGAATGACCAGGCTCATAGAATCGAGCCGGGGCAATTACAGAGTAGTCCGTCTTACGGAAGAGGATGATCTGAGATCCTCCCTGGATAAAATCATTGCGGTGTGCAGTTACCCCAAGGTATTCAGGCAGGGCGAAGCCCTTGAATTGGGAGGAGACATCCATCACAGGATCACCGGAGACTGGATTATAACACCGCCAAAGTCCGGTTCAAGTGAAAGGCCTGGCTTTCTTGTCATCAACCTGATAGATGCCCACACTGCCGCAACGCCCGAACTTGTTAAAGATTACGTGAAAGGATTAGGTGTCAAGATTATCGACTATCCACCAGGTGATGATGACACCCTCGACTTGATAGACGAGGTGGCCCCCCTAAATGGAAAGAAAGACCCATCATCCCTGGTGGAAACGGTCCTGGACATTACCAAGCATTCTTTCACTACTCATGTGAAGGTCCCGGTTTATCAAGGTCAGGAGGCGAATTTCAAATTAATTGTAAAGGCTGATTTTCTCCTGAAGATCAAAGGCAAAGATGCTTTAATTGACCTGACCGGACTTGCCCCGGAGATCATTGCTCTCCTTAGAGAACAGCAGTTTTCTGTCCTGCAATTGGCAGCTGAAAAGGAGCCGTTGACCGTTATTGCCAAAACTCTTGAGTTTATTGATATACACTTCAAGCCGGGTCCCCATTCGTTTATGGCCATCGCAAGAGACGATTCTCAGAACATCACGTTTACCCTGCCCGGGCTCGTCTTTGCTGATCTCCGCGGAGATGCAGTCCTTGTTACTTCGCTGAGCCTGCCGGATGAAATCGCGGCATTATTATCACAAAGAGGTTACAAGATTATCGCCCTGACCTCATGATTATTCTTCATCATCTCTGAACTAAGACTAGATTTTGTCTGGACATGACCAGGCAAAACCGTGTACCAGGAGTAGAGAGCATTTAGTGTTCAAAGGAGAAAGAGCCAGCGCATAACGAGGAGTCGGTCCCGCCGCACATCATTTTAATCTGATTCGTATTGATCGCCCAAAGCTTGCTTTTGACTGGCCGTTGCGCACCGGCCAGACGATATGCTGGGCAACCATGGGTGCGACGTTCTGCAAATAGGAGTTGTAAGCACCCAATTTATGGTCCGTCGTAGACGGTTAGAGGAGTTTATCAATGGATATTTTAGAGGCAATCGAAAAAAGAAGAAGCACTCGGGCCTTTCTTGACAAGGCTTTGGATAGGGAGACGCTGAAAAACCTCCTTCGCCTTGCCGTCCAGGCCCCCTCGGCAATAAATTTGCAGCCATGGGAATTAACTGTGGTGTCGGGTGAGGAGAAAAAAAGACTGAGCAGGATCCTGATCAGGAGGATGAGGGAAAGAAACATCTCATGTGGGCCAGGCGCCAAGAATCCCCTCCCGGAATATTTTACGGAGAGACAAAGGGGTCTCCTCAATATAATGCTCCCTAACCTGCCGGAACAGACCTCTTTCGAAGACTTCATCAACGAGGGCAGCTGCAATTTCTACGGTTCCCCAACTGCAATCATTATTACCATCGACAAGGCGTTTTCACATGCGAGGCTGACTGATATCGGCGTTGTTGTTGGTTACCTTTTGCTGGCGGCCCATGCCATAGGGCTGGGGACCTGCCCGATCGGTCTGATTGCTGCGTTTGATGACGATATAAAGGAAGAATTGAG
>JAXHTA010000636.1:0-2117 GCA_034190285.1 Thermodesulfobacteriota bacterium
CCAGGGACATCATACCATTGACGTAGAAGCGAGAAACCTCATGGGCGGGATTGCCTTAAGAGGGGTCATCATCCATGTGGATAGAGAAGGGCCGCAAATAGCTGTGGAACAATTGCGCTCCGATCACACCGCTTTGGGCCGGGAGGTCGCCATACAGGGCTCGGTCTATGATGAAGCGGGGGTATCTCATCTCAGTATAAACGGAAGGCCCATACCCATCCTACAGGGGCTGGAAGTCTCATATGTCAGGAAATTGACGATTGATTCCAATACCATGGAGTTGGCGGCACTTGACCGCCTGGGAAACCGGACTTCAGCGCTGATTGACCTGAACGCCGCTTCTGCAATGGTTATGGTTCACGCTGACCCTCCCTTATCAAGGGGGAGGGATGTTTATGGCAGCGCATCAGGAGGAGGTAGCGAGCGATTACGGGCAAGGCATGAACCTGTAAGGCTTGCCTCTGTAGAATCACCCTCCACATATTTTTCAATGGCGGGTCTTTTTGGTCAAAACGACACCCGTCCGCCCCGGATTTTACTCAAGGATTGGACCGATACCCAGACCGTTTTCTTGAACAAGGTATATCTTGAGGGGCAGGCAAACGATGAAAGCAAGATCGAGGCCCTGAGCATCAACCAGGTCCCGATCCTTCGACGCAAGGGCCAACGGGTCTTCTTCAGTCATCTTGCCGAACTGACGGAAGGAAAAAATACCATTACAATTGAGGCCAGGGATGAGGCAGGCAATGTGGCAGGCAAGGAAATCACCGTCATCAGATGTGTGCCAAAGGCCCTGCAACTGGCCGAACGTCTGAGCCTCACGGTGGTCCCTTTTGAACAAAAAGGTCTGGTTCCCGATTTCAGCCTCTCTTTTCAGGATAATCTTATTGACGCCCTGGTCAATCAAGGCCGTTTCAATATTGTTGAAAGGGACAGGCTGGATGTGATCTTGCAGGAACACAAGATCAGCCATACAAAACTTATCGACAGGAGCACGGCCCTGAGGATGGGCAGGTTAACGACCGCACAGTCCATTATCATGGGTAATATCATCGAAACCAGGACAGGGATTGAAATTGTGGCCCGGATGATTGACACGGAAACATCCGAGATACTGGCTACCGAGGATGTCTATGACGAGGTCAAAGATCTCCCTGCCCTGAGGTCGCTTGCACAAGGCATGGCAGTCAAATTTCACAAGAAATTCCATTTGTTGGAGGGACTTGTTATTCAGCAAAAGGGCAACTACCTGTTCACTGATCTCGGGCGAGATAAGGTCGGGCTGAAGACCAGGTTGATCGCCTATTCAGAAGAACCTGTAAAGCATCCGGTTACCGGAAAGATACTCGGGACAGATAATGAAATCATTGCACGCGCCCGCGTCATCCAGGTGATGCAGGAGATGTCAAAGGGCGAAATCTTAGACGGCAAGGCCGCTCCCGCAAAAAGCCCGAGCAAGGTCATAACCCAATGAATAAGATTCTACCGCAGACCCACGCAGACGTATGCAGATAATTTATTCGGCCGACCCGGCAGAACAAACAGCTCATTCGCTTCGCGAAGAAATTGGTTTTGCTATGGATATTAATGACATAACCTATGCGATCAATGGCGCTGTCCTTGAAGTCAATCGGATTCTCGGGCCTGGTTTTCTTAAAAAGATATATGAAAACGCATTATTGATTGAACTCAAAGGGCGAGGGCTAAGGACTGAGAGTCAAGTTCCAATCAGAGTCCTATATAAAGAAAATCCGGTTGGCGAATATTTTATTGATATATTTGTAATAGCTCAATATCTATGGGCTTTCACCCCCACCCCGACCCTCCCCCTTCAAGGGGGAGGGAGGTTTCAAATGATTTCAATCAATTAATCCCCTCTCCCCTCTGGGGGAGAGGGCCAGGGTGAGGGGGCTACCCCGATTTATTGAGCAGATACATTTATTTGTTGAAGGAATGGTCATCATTGAGATTAAGACTGTGGAAAAACTTGATAAACAACATGAAGCGCAGCTATTAAGTCAAATACCTCCGGCACAGCCGGAGGCTTGAAATATGTGAACCGCTCAAAGCGGTTGAAAAACCATGGGCCACCTCAAAGGTGGCGGCAATTTATCTAA
>JAXHTA010000637.1:0-2117 GCA_034190285.1 Thermodesulfobacteriota bacterium
TCACACTCACAAAATTACCCTCCTGATCGATACGGACATGGCTCTGGATGATATAAGAGCACTCACTATGATTCTCAATTTGAATATGATTAACATTTCTTTGATGGTCACTTCTGATGGAGCGGTCTCACCCCGAGTGGGGTATAACAATTTAAGACAAGTTTTGGAATATTTTAAAAAGGAAAAGATACCGATTGCAATCGGAAGAACCCTGAGCAGACCGGCTCCTCCATGGAGATCATGGTCGGAAGATTTGAACTTGCCCAAGCTTTCGCCGGAAAGCTTAGAAACGGCGGCTGAAATTTCTGCCGCTAAAAAGATTGTTGAAACCTTAAATAACCATGAAGGAAGAGTAGTTTACCTTTGTCTCGGTCCGCTTATTAATCTCGCCGACGCACTTCAGCTAGACAAAAAAATAAAAGAGAAAATCTCCCGGGTAATATTTTTTGGAGCACCTCCAGATAATTCAGATCCAGACTGGAATTATCTTAGAGATTCTCAATCCGCCGATCTTGTCTTCAAATCCGGCTTGACTGTCTATACCCTCAGCATTTCTAAAGAAAAATTGCTTCGATTTGACAAAAAATTATACAACCGGATCAAGATGATGGATACTCCGGCTACCCACTTTATAATAAATATTCACGAAACTCCGGTCATCAAAAAACTATTATCTGACGGTCATTTCCGAATATGGGATGAGATGACAGCAATTTATCTTTATCAGCCCTCCCTTTTCAGATTCACACCAGCCGTCGATAGCGCTCATTTAATGAATCTTTTAGATTTCAGAGCCGACAAGGTTCTAAATGTTTACCTAAAACTTTTAGGATACCCTTCCGATTTCCATCTCAGCATGCGAAATCCGGTTACATTGAAAGAATTTCCTACTGATCCCTTTCTATTTCGGGAAGATATTAGGCCTTATGTAAAAAAAATAATCGCAAGACATGGTCTTGAGGAGTGGAAGGCCTGTCTTTTGACCAATGAGTTCCACCAACATCTGGGGATATATTCAATTATTGGCGCCAAGATGGGGACTCGGGCCCGGGAGATTCTGGAAACACCCTTCGACCATCTGGAAGTTATCTCCTGGGCAGGGAATGCCCCGCCCTTAAGCTGCATGAACGACGGGCTCCAGGTAGCCACAGGGGCGAGTCTTGGCCGGGGAACCATTAAGATTTCCAGCCAAAAACATAGAACAACGGCAATATTTATTTACAAAAACCGAAAACTGATCTTAAATCTTAAAGAAGAAGTGAAGGAAATGATCAAGGCGGATATTCAGAGAACACTTAAAGAATTTGGCGGATTAAACTCGAAATACTTTGCCCATATCAGGGAATTATCCCTTGACTACTGGTGGAACCTGGATCGCAAGGAAATATTTGACGAAATACTTAATTAAGCCACTTTTGTGCCCAGAAATGATTGATCAGGAAAAGTTGCCCAAAAGAAACCCTCGCTAAAAGATTTCGGGGCGTCGGTTATGCGGTCGAGACCTCTCATGACCCGCGCGAGGCGCTGGATAAAATCGGGCAGTCCAAATACGATTTCATACTGACCGATATAAAAATGCCGCATATGGACGGCATGACCCTGGCCAAGGAGGCCCAGAAAACGGACCCCGACCTGGCCGTGCTGTTTATGACCGGGTACGCCAGCCTGGATACCGCCAAAGAGGCGATCAAGGCCGGGGCCTATGATTATATCATGAAACCCTTCGAGCTCTCGGAGCTGAGAAAAGCGGTCGCCAAGGCGGTCGCCAAAAAAGCCAAAATAGAGGAAAGCTCCGGCGGACAGGACCTCAAACGGCTCTCCGACCTGATGGAGGTGCTCTACAATGTCGGCGACAGGGACAGCCTCCTGAAACTTTCCCTGGGACTGGCGCTTCTGAATTGCGGCCTGGAAATCGGCATGATCGCCGCCTGGGACCAGCGCTCATCCAATCTTGAACTGGCCGCCACCAATAATGTCAAGGCCGGAGCGTTTGATGTGGTGCTGCATGAGCTCAAAGCCGAGGAAGCCGAAACCTGCTTCAGCATGAAATCACCGCTGCGCAGCACCGGCATCGCGGATAATACCTTTTTCAACGAAATATCCAAACGAGTACAGGA
>JAXHTA010000638.1:0-2111 GCA_034190285.1 Thermodesulfobacteriota bacterium
GCAGCCTGACAAGGACCGACTAATCTTCTTGGGCGATTACATTGACAGAGGCAAAGACCCCAAGGGAGTAGTTGACTACATACTGGCACTAGTCGAGTGTTCTTCTCATGTTGAGTGCCTATGGGAAACCACGAAAGCATGTTCATGGATTATCTTGCCGGCAGTGACCGAGGTCTATTCCTTATAAATCACGGGTGGAGCACCCTGGAAAGCTATCAGATGGATGCACTTCAGGCCGGACAAGTCCTTGTCCCCCAGGACCATATGTCGTTTTACCGGTCTCTCAACCCTTACATAGAACTTCAGGACTATTATTTGGTCCATGCTGGCTTCAGGCCGGGCGTGCCTGCGAATAAACAGTCACAGGAAGACATGATCTGGATACGAGAGTCTTTTATTGATTCTGATTATGATTTTGGGAAAAAGGTCATCTTCGGTCATACTCCATTTTATGAACCCCTGATTATGGCCAACAAGATCGGCCTTGATACCGGTGCCGTTTACGGCAACAGGTTGACCTGCCTTGAACTCCCCGCATTCAGATTCCATTCCGTAAAGCAATGACCGCCTCGATCGGAATCACTGCTACTGTGCCCCTTGAGATAATCTTTGCTGCCGGCCTGAGGCCGGTGGACCTAAACAACCTGTTTATTACCTCGGGCCATGCCAACAAACTTGTGGCCCAAGGAGAATCGGTGGGTTTCTCCCACAACATCTGTGCCTGGATCAAGGGAATCTATGCTACGGTAATGAACCACGGCATTAAAGAGGTGATCGCCGTCACAGGTGGAGATTGCAGTAACACTATAGCCCTTGGCGAATTGCTGGTGCGAAGGGGCGTGAAAGTGCTCTCTTTTGAGTACCCTTTAGACCGCGAAAGACATGCGCTTATTGCCCAGCTGGAAAAACTGCGGAAAAGCCTTTCAACTTCATGGCCCGCTATAGAGTCGGCAAAGTCGAGGCTGGACAAGATCAGGGGCAAACTAAAGAGGTTGGACGAAATGACCTATGGGAAAAATGTGATCACAGGTGCGGAAAACCACATGTTCCTTGTCAGCAGTTCCGATTTTGGCGGCGATCCTGACTGCTTTGAAAAAGACCTTGATCAGCTCCTGGTTTCAGCCGAGAATAGAAAGGCAAGTAGAGGTGAAATCCGTTTGGGATATCTGGGCGTGCCCCCCATCTTCAGTGGGCTTTACGAATTCATTGAGTCTTTAGGGGCTAGGGTGGTTTTCAATGAAGTGCAAAGGCAGTTCAGTATGCCCTATAACCATACGGATATAGTGGATCAATATCTCCAATACACCTATCCCTATGATATCAACGCAAGAATCTGGGATATTGAACACGCTATTAAAGAGAGGCGGTTAGAAGGCCTGATTCACTATACCCAAAACTTCTGTTACAGACAGATCTACGATATCGTTTTCAGGGAAAGCTTGCCGTTACCTATTCTTACCCTCGAAGGGGACAGGCCCGTCAGCATTGACGGCCGAACGGCATTCCGAATTGAGGCCTTTGTGGAGATGTTGCGAGACAGAAAAAAAGATCGGGGTCTCTGAATTCCTTCAATTCCAGAGGTATCCCGTTTCTTAACCCGCACTCATTAGACGGGCAACATAAAGAATATATATTGAAGCAACAATCGAAATAAAACCAACAACCTTTCTTACTTTCAGCAGTTTTTCATCAGTAGACAAGACAACGACGTCAGCGCCGTTCGAAAACTTCGCGAGCCAGCCAGCAAAGAAAAGGTATCCTAATCCTAAGACCAGGGCAAGTATTCCCACCAGATAAAGATACCACAGGTCCGGATATCTGAAGGCGACCAGAATAAGCCACCCCCCGATAACCGCTAAAAGCAGACCAACAAACACATGAAACCGATATAGTTTCTCATCCAAAAAAAGGACTGGCTTGTTCAGCACGGCTCCCATCCTCTCAAGGACCTTGGGCGATGAGAGACACAATATCCCGAAACACACACCGATAACACCGATAGTCGATAGACACAGCATCGTCAATTATCTCCTTGTTTGGAATTCGCGTTGCTTTTATACACTCAAATGCCCTTCTTCCCGCTGATAAAGGCCTCCGCCAGTTCCACGTCC
>JAXHTA010000639.1:0-2109 GCA_034190285.1 Thermodesulfobacteriota bacterium
CGAGGAACTCAGAAGAAAAGAGGGAAAGGAGGAGCAAAGGCTCAAAAAGGAAAAGGAGGAGAAAGAGATGCGCGAATTGCAGACAAAATACCTGAAGATGACGCCCCAGGAGTTTCTGGAGATGATGAAGAGGGAAAATGCGGCAAAGATGCCCCTCGATGGACCCGCAGAAGTCCCGGTGCAATGAGGGTCTTTCACTCCCGGCACGATTCTCCCCTTCAGGGAGGAGAAAACACTAACGTACATTTCGGTAGCTTATCACTCTCCCCCTCTGGGAGAGGGTCAGAATGAAGGTTCCCCTTGCTACCTTTTGTCGCCAAATGGGGTCCTCAGGTCGGAACGCTTTAGATGCCATTTTCCATCCTCGAAAATCCACATTTCTTTGATGCTGATTTCGAGGCGGTGGCCCATCCTGATTGTCTCAAAGAAGACCATGGCCGAGCCCTCTCGTCCCTTTTCAACGACTTCAACCTTTACGATGTTGTACTTAATTACATTCAGCGTGCCTCGATTGAGACATCGTTCTCTGGGAATGCTCTTGCGGAATTTCTTGTCGGACATGTCATAGATGGTTCCCCCGTCCCCTTTTACCCTGGCCTCCCATAGCCGCTGCACCCTTTTGTTTAGCGCCTCCTCACTATCGTTTCTTGTGAAAGGCAGGGTGCAGGCAAAAGAAATCAACAGCAAAACCGGGAAAAAAAGCAGGATTTCTCGTTTGCGCACGTCTTTGTCTCCTATTGATCATCCATCTTCTTCCGGATGCTGTCTATGAAATTCTTGGCGCTCACGCTCCCGAGGTCCTTGGCCCTTTGGGCATATTTCAGCGCGGGTTCAAATTCTCCTTTGTCTCTGTAAGCCACGGCCATGTTTATCAGGGCCTTAATCAAATCCGGCTTGATATCCAGCGCTGTGGTCAGAACGGAAATGGCTTCATCCGGTTTTTTTTCCAGCAGATGGATGACACCAAGGTTAACATATGCCTCGGCATACTGGGGGTTGATCTCAACTGTTTTGTTGAATTCCAAGGTCGCCCTTTTAGTGTCCTTCTTATGTAGATAGGCCAGGCCCAGGTTGTAATGGGACAAATGGTGCTTTGGGTCGAGGGAGATGGCCTCTTCATAGGATGCTATGGACTGGTCGACCGCCCCCTTTATACCGTAGAGGTTCCCCAATTTGAAATGGATCAGCGCAAGCTTTGGACTTAATTCAACGGCTTTTTCATGCTCGGATATGGCCCTTTCAAGGTCATTCGTTTGCGCATATATTGTGCCGAGATTAAAGTGCGCCCAGTAGAGTCCGGGATTAATCGCGATGATTTCTTGGTATTCGTCGATTGCGTTATCTGTTGCGCCGCTGGCCTGGTAGGCATTGGCCAGGTTAAAATGAAGCATGATGTCGTCTGGCCTCAACGCCACGGCCTTTCTTAGCTCGGTTGTGGCCTCCAGCCATCTGCCCTTTGAGCCGTAGGCCATGCCCAGGCTAAAATATGCCACAGGTGCAAGGTCCGGGTCCATAGAGGCCGCTTTTTCAAAACTTTCACGCGCCTCTGCAAAGAGTCCGTTTTTTGCTTGTTCGTTGCCCTGCTGGAGATATGTCTGGGCCGATTCCGGGGTATTTGAAGCCTGTTTTCTTCCCCCTTCAGCCACGAAGGGCGCAGAAATTGACAGACACAGGAAGATGGAAGATAACAGTGCAGTTCTTAGGCTGTTCATATATTGACCTCCGATTGGGAGCGATTGGTTTGGGAGCCTGCAGGGCTATATGCCCGGAGCCCTGCAACAGGCGGGACGCTCCGGGCAATTGGACTGATTTCTTATGACATTTATGTTGCGTTTGCAAGGAAAAAGAATGATCATGGTCGCAGATTTCATGGCCCCATCCCCCAAGGGGAGCGGAGATATGGTTAGGGTTAGCCGCAAATTCCTTCCCCTTGATGGGGGAGGTTAGGTGGGGGTGAGACATGGGCAAAGCAGCTGGCAGAAGCCGTAAAGAGATTGTCAGGAATCTCCGAAAGCACTCTACTGAAGCTGAAAAGATCCTTTGGCAAAGGCTAAGAAACAAGCAATTGGAGGGTTTCAAATTCCGAAGACAACAACCAATAGGACGCTA
>JAXHTA010000064.1:0-12208 GCA_034190285.1 Thermodesulfobacteriota bacterium
TTCCGATCGGCCAGCCAGTTTTCTCCGCAGGAGTGATGAACAAAAATGAGTTTGACCGGGGAAGTCGGCATATCGGCCTTGGACTCATTTCCTGCATAAAGGCTGAATGCCGTCAGCAGGAAAATGAAAAGCGCGGTAATGAGGATATGGGGTTTTCGTCTCATTGGGGCCTCCTGTTTTGTCTGAAGTGAATTGAAACCGCCACTGTATTGCACTTTAATCACCTCCTAATGGCAAGATGAATGTTCGTCAAGTCTTGACACTTTAGCCCTTTGACAGATAAAGGCTGTGTGCCCCTTTTCTTAGACGCATAAAGCCCCCCCTCTGTGAGATTTATACATGAACAGTATCTCAGGGAATTATCAATGACTCTTATGAGAGAATGGAAAAGAGTTGACAAAATTCAATATTTTGTTATTCCATAAAGAACAGGAGCAACATATAGTATACTCTTTTCGCTAGAATCCCTTCAAACTGGACGCAGCGTATCATCTCAACAAAAGGTAAAGGATTCGGGGACTGTGTTCCCTGGATATTGATCTGTTACGACGCAGCTTTGACGTTGCCATAAAATTTGCCGATGGTTTCCGGCCTAAAGGACTTCATATCATCTTTTTTGAAAGATATTGGACTCGCCCAAGGAGAGTTTAGCGTTCATCCCCTTAAGGGGGATGGTTCAATGCGAATTTTCTTGCGCATCATCCCGTCCGTTTCAGGGCCCTGCTTCGTGGCCATGGACAACCCTCCTGCCGATAACTCCTCAAAGCGCGAGAATCTTGCGTATGTGATGATCGGGAAACATCTCCACCGAAAGGGAATTCCCGTTCCAAAGATCTACCGATGTGACCTTGAACGTGGCTGGTTCATTATGGAGGACATGGGCCACACGAGCCTGCAAGATCACGTATCCGCAAGCGAAGATCCCCTACCCGTTTATGAAAAGGTCATGGAAAGTCTTTTCCGGCTTCAAGTAGAAGGCGCCCGGGATTTTGATCCGGCATGGTGCTGGCAGACACAGAGGTATGACCGGACAGTCCAGCGTCGCTATGAGTCGGACTATTTCAGAGATGCATTTCTTTGCCTTTACCTTGGTCTCAAAAGGGAATGGCATGAGCTTGAGACCCCGTTCAGTCATCTTGCCGAAATGGCATCCGGGGCGGACAACAACTTCTTTCTCCACCGTGATTTTCAGTCAAGGAACATAATGATTTCTAAAGGTAATATTGGAATCATAGACTGGCAGGGAGGGCGACTCGGGCCCCTGGGTTATGACGCAGCCTCGCTAATCATCGACCCTTATGTCGGGTTGTCCAGCCAACGCAAACATAAACTGTATCGGGGGTACTTACTCCTTGTCAAGGAACATAATGCCAAATGGATTGACCCATTTAAGAAGTATTTCCCCTACCTGGCAATCCAAAGGAACCTCCAGATCCTCGGAGCATTTTCCTACCTTGCGAGCGTGAGAAAAAAAAGCTATTTTAAGGCCTACATCCCTGCGGCCATGAAGACACTTCGCGACCTGCTCGACCGGGTCGATGATCCTGAGATATCTGCTCTCAAGCATCTCGTAGATGAACTGGGGTCTCGGGAACACTAGGGCCCTCTGTCGTCCAGTTCATTTCTTGTCCAGCTTATCAAGCAGTTTCCCGTAATATAATTGTGTCTCTTCAAAAAGGGGTGATTTCTTGCCCAGCATATTCAATTGCATAATCTTGTAATTTATTCTCTTTATCTGACGGTATTTTTCCTTTTCATCAGGGATGTCTTCCAACATGTCTTCCATTTGCCTGATGTCTTTTTTGAGTTGAAGCTCGGCCGGAAGGCAATCCGCATTCTTCAGTATCTTATAAGCCAGCCGAAGGTCCTCGGGAACGTGACCATCATCTTCAATCGCAAGGGGCTCACCCCTGCCGGGAAGGTCATCAAACTCCCCATTATTCAGCGCCTCTTTAATCCTTTTTTCTATTATTTTCTGGAAACCATACATCGCAAATACGGAAACGGTCCTGTCAAATTCGTTGATATATCCTGAGACCCGCCTTAATCCCCTACCGCATTTCCCGGCGGGGGATGGGCGGAGACAAAAAACGGGCTCTTTTCCCAATCTCTGTGGCTTTCCTGAAAGGACTTCAAAAAACACCGACCTTTCTTGTTGCGAAGGTCAAAGACACCGTGTCTAAGGACGGTAACTGCTATTCCCCCTTTCAAGTTGATAGTGATCTCGTATCGGCTGAAACCGGCAATAACGCCTTTCACAATTTCACCCTCCAAGAGTGTAAGAAAGACGACCTGTCTTTCTTTCATAAGGGGAAATAGGGACTTGTTCTTTATGTGATGTCTTAAATGGGGAGCAAGAATTGGTTCTATTTGCCTGCTCCTTACTTTCATGTCCGTTTTTATAAGTGGGCGGACAGATTCCGACAGTCCTTCCGGGTAGAGAAGCTTAATGTCGGTCTTAGCCAAGGGCTCATCACCCCCGCCTTCAATCTTGACTTTCAGGTCGTATTTCATATTTTTGACAACCTGAGCCTTAATAATTAGATGTTTGTGGAGATACAGCTCCCAGACCTGCCCTGAAACGGTCGCCTGGTCAAACACAGAGACATGATAATTTTCATCAATATATTCCTGGAGTCCCAACAGGTATTTCATTGTTGTTCCTTTGAGGCAACGTCAGGTTCTCGACTGTCAGGAGAGTCGCCCAGACAGGTTTTACATTAGAACAAACTGATACAACCCTATCAACATTTACTTTGGGAGTCAAAATAAATGGAGATAGGAGCGGACTTTATTCAGGAGGAATGCCTTTGGCCCTTCCATACGTAAGCACATAGATTCGCGCCGTTTCATCCACTTCCTCGGCCACATTGAAGGCCTCTTGGAAGTCCTTCCCAACCGTTATCAAGCCGTGATTCTGGAGAAGAAGGGCACAAGGCCTTCCCCCTTCAAATTCTCTGGCCACTGTTTCTGCAAGCGCCTCTGTGCCGGGAATCATAAAAGGGATCATAGGAAGGGGGTGAACATAGTGGATAAATCCGGGTGTGAGAGGCGGGAGCGAAGCAGGCCCGGGAGCCAGCATGGCCGTTGCGGCGATAATATAAGCTCCATGGATATGGCAGACCACGTTGACGTCAGGCCTTGCGTCCAGGATGCCGAGGTGCATGCCGGCTTCCCTAGTGGCTTCGCCACCTTCCAACACAATGCCTTTTCCATTCACCGTTACCACCACATCCTTCTCTACAAGGCGCAGGGAATGACCGGAAGGCGTAAGGAGTATTTTGTCACCGACCCGCGCTGCCATATTTCCACCCACACCGGTCACTAGACGTCTGCTGTAGAGAAGATGACAGAACTGGCAGAATTCCTCTTTGATGGAATTAATGCAGCGCCTTGCGCTACATCCTGTATCCATCTTGTTTTTCCTTTCAAATGGAATATTAGTAATTCCACAAAAAATCCGGGAAGGCAAAAGAGCCATGTGGGTCTCTTTCTCAAAGGCCGCAACGTCTTGCCTTATTTCAGAAAAAGGCGGTTTTGCCGTAAAATCCGGAGATTAAACCATGATTCTTATAGAAATTACTAAAATTATAGCAGTATTGGTGTTATGTTAATGGCAAATGAAACCTACTTCAAGTTGTTTTTCGGCCTTGACCCGATAACTTTCTTGTGTGATAAGTCGTTAGAAAAACCTGCCTCTTTCAGATCATAATTCTTGTTCTTGTCAAGAAATTTTCCTGGGACACAGGTCTGTGCCAGTGGCTGGAAATACACGTTGTTTGTCCCTCTCCATTGAAGGAGAAAGCTTTGTTGTGGGTATTTCGTGGGACTACCTTGTAACTGAGGCAATTCCGGATTTGTGCCTGACATGAAGATTGTCCAGTTTTACGATAATTCGCATGTTCGTCTTGGACTGATTAAGTCTGATAGCGTTATTCCGTTTGATTTTGGCGGGGATATGATAGATTTTATCAAGAGCAAGAGACCTCCTGGGCTTCTCAGAGCCAAGCCCATATCCCTCCACCATTTGAGATTAGCGCCACCATTGACCCGTCCATCCAAGATTATTGCCATAGGCCTGAATTACAGAGACCATGTGAAGGAAAGCAAGGGAGAAATACCGGAGGTGCCGCTGGCCTTTGCCAAGTTCCCCAACAGTATAACAGGACATCATGGTAAGATAACCTGGGACGAGGATGTGACCGGGAAAGTGGACTTTGAGGCAGAACTTGCCGTGATTATAGGAAAAACAGTTTACAATTGCCCTGAGGTAGAGGCATTGAAAGCCGTATTCGGGTATACGTGTGCTAATGATGTCAGCGCCAGGGATCTCCAGTTTGGTGACGGGCAGTGGGTGCGAGGGAAATCCCTGGATACTTTCTGTCCTCTTGGCCCATGGCTCGTGACTACTGAAGAAATAACGGATCCGCATGTCCTGAAGATAAGATGCTGGCTCAACGACCTCTTGATGCAGGATAGTTACACGGGCCAGATGATATTTACGGTGCCTCACCTGATCAGTTTCCTTTCTCGGCATTTCACCCTGTTTCCCGGTGACATCATTCTGACAGGAACACCTAAAGGTGTTGGCGCCTTTCGCAAGCCTTCGGTTTATATGAAGGACGGAGACAAGGTTGTAGTAGAGATAGAGGGCATAGGTCGCCTGGTGAATCGGTGCCGGGCAAGATGACACCATTCTCAAATGGATATTCATCCACATAATTAAGGGAGGCCATAAAAGGTGGCGGAAGAAAGGGTTTTTTTCCGATCCGACGGGCTGGAAATAGAGGGTTTGATAGATAATTCCCCGGGTGAGGAGGCCGTTGTGGTCACCCATCCCCACCCTCTTTACGGGGGAAACATGCGTAACAACGTCGTTGCGTCGGTGGTGCGGGCGTACCGGCAGAAGGGTTACACAACGCTCCGGTTCAATTTCAGGGGTGTTGGCCGGAGTGAAGGAAGCCACGACAAGGGACAAGGTGAGAGAAACGACGTCAGGGCGGCCCTGGACTACCTCCGGGAACTGGGAAAGAGCTCTATCGATTTGGCGGGATACTCCTTTGGCGCATGGGTAAACGCCATGGCCCACGGGAATTCTGTCCACGCTGGAAGAATAATCCTAATCTCTCCTCCGGTCAGCGTCATGGACTTCTCATTCCTTGCTTACAGTTCCAAGATAAGGCTGGTGATTACCGGATCTGAAGATGAAATTTCATCTCCGTCAATGATCAGAGAAATTCTCCCTGCCTGGAATCCTGAGGCTGATTTCGAAATTATCCAGGGGGCCGACCATTTTTATTGGGGGAGCACGGACGAAATTGAGGTAGCAATCCGCAATTTTCTGGTCCCCAAATGAAAGGTCCTACTGATGAATAGAATCAGCATCCTTGAAAATCCCGTAATGGAATATGTATGGGGTTCAGGGACGGCCATACAGTCTCTGCTTGGACAGCCGGAGTCCGTGGGAAAACCTTTGGCCGAGCTGTGGATGGGGGCCCACCCCAAAGCCCCATCAAAGGTCCTGGTGGATGAAGGATTGAAGCGTTTAGACGAGGTCATTGAAAGAGACCCTGAATCAATCCTTGGGGAAGATATTGCCCGAAGGTTTTCCAGCAAGCTGCCATTTTTGTTCAAGTTACTGGCCGCTGAAACCCCCTTATCCTTGCAGGTTCACCCAAACCTGAAGCAGGCTCAGGCGGGATTTGCAAGAGAAAACAGGCTTGGGATACCGCTGATTGCACCCCACCGGAACTTCAGGGACGAAAGCCACAAGCCGGAATTGCTCTGCGCCCTGACCTACTTCAAAGGCCTGAAAGGGTTTCGTAAAATCAATGAGATAATGGACTTGATGGGCAGAGTCTCATCTTCAACTCTGTCTGCACTGCTCGGTCGTTTGAGAAAAGAACCTGACTCCCGGGGGCTGGAGCGTTTTTTCACTTCCGTGATGAGTATGGAAGAGCCAAGCCAGAGGCTCATGGTGAGTGAGGCGGTAAAGCTGGCTGAAAGATATGCCGGAGAGGATGAGGCATTCAATTGGATGGTCAAGCTCAACCAGGAATATCCTGGAGATATTGGCGTGTTGTCCCCCGGTATTCTAAATCTTGTTCAGTTGGTGCCGGGAGAAGCTATCTATATTCCGCCCGGCGAGCCTCACGCCTATTTGCACGGCCTCGGTATTGAGCTAATGGCCGCTTCCGATAATGTTCTGAGGTGCGCCCTGACTACCAAGCACGTTCATATCCAGGAGCTGCTGAAAATCATCAGTTTTGAGATTGAGCCGCTCCGGATAATGAGACCCTTGAGTGACGGCCCATGTCAGAGGACCTATTCAACGCCAGCCGAAGAATTCCTATTGTCCGTGATTTCTGTTGACGAGGGTGGACCTTTTTCCAGCCCACAAGATCGAAGCGTGGAGATACTGATTTGCCTGACAGGCGAAGCAGACATCATAGAATTGTCAACCGGCCAACCGCTACGTATGACCCGGGGCAAGTCGGTGATTGTACCCTCGCTGATTTCCCGTTACCGCATTGAGGGGAATGCGACGCTGTATAAGGCCTCGGTGCCGGCCCTCACAAGAGACCTCTGAAGTATTCTATGGTCCTCTTTAGCCCCTGCTCCAGGTTCAGACGCGGCCTCCAGTCAATCTGCTCTCCGGCCAGTCTGATGTCTGGCTGGCGTTGCAGAGGGTCATCCTGGGGAAGGGGTTGAAAAATGATCCGTGACTTGCTGCCGGTTAATCTTATTGTCATCTCGGCAAGCTCCAGAATGCTGAATTCATCGGGGTTTCCTAAGTTTATGGGGCCAATGAAGTCATCCCTGCCATTCATTACCCTGGTCAAACCTTCTATCAAATCGTCCACATAACAGAAAGAGCGGGTCTGGGACCCATCCCCATATACTGTTATATCCTGGTTTGCCAATGCCTGGACAATAAAATTGCTGATAACCCGGCCATCATTCGGGTGCATTCTAGGTCCATAGGTATTAAAGATCCGCACTACCCTGATGTTGACATTATTCTGCCTGTGATAATCAAAAAAGAGAGTCTCAGCGCAACGCTTGCCCTCATCATAGCAGGACCGGGGTCCTATGGGATTGACATTACCCCAGTAATCTTCTTTTTGCGGGTGCACCGTAGGGTTGCCATAGACTTCACTGGTAGAGGCCTGGAGGATCTTGGCCTTAACCCTTTTGGCAAGGCCAAGCATGTTGATGGCGCCCATGATGCTGGTTTTGACGGTTTTGACGGGATTATATTGATAGTGGATAGGTGAGGCGGGACAGGCCAGATTATATATCTCGTCTACTTCAAGGAAGATCGGCTGTACGAGATCGTGGCGTATTAATTCGAAATTAGGTTTTCCAAGGAGGTGACTGATGTTCCTTTTGGTTCCAGTGTAGAAATTGTCTAGGCACAAGACATCATAACCTTCCACAACCAGACGGTCACAGAGGTGGGAACCAAGGAACCCGGCTCCCCCGGTGATAAGTATGCGTTCTCTAGTATGAATCATTTCTGCTGTAAAATTCGAACCATATCAACCCCAGCCTTTCTCCAGGAGTAAGATTGTCCTCATTTATTTACCTTACTTGCAGGCCGATAAGCGCTTGATGAAATCACAAACGGCAGTGCGGACCGCCCAGGGATGACTGCACATCTACTGGATTAACCTTGTGCCTCCAAGAAATCCGGAATAGATCAGGTCAGAAGTGCGTCAATGCTGGTTTTCCGATTGGAAAAACATTGAAGCCGATTTCAAATAGCTTCTTGTGGTTGAGAATATCTCTACCATCAAAGACAAAGGCCGGTTTGAGCATTGACCTGAATATTCTTTCAAAATCGAGCTTTGGATAAATATCCCATTCAGTCATAAGAGCAATGGCATCACATCCTGACGAGGCCTCGTATGGGTCTTCGACATAGCTTACCTTGCCGCCGAGGCCATCCAGGTCCGCCATGGCATTACTCAACGCCCTTGGATCAGTAACCACCAACTCGCCTTTTTCCTCGATTAATCTCTTTGCGATGAAGATAGCAGGGCTTTCTCTCGTATCTCCTGTATTTGCCTTAAAGGCGAAGCCGAACAGACAAACCCTCTTGCCGACCAGTGTGTTGAACATTGCGTTCAACATATTTAGTATGAAACGTTCTTTCTGATAATCATTGATTCCGACCACACCCTCCCAGTAATCGGCGACGTCTTCAAGGCCGTAGTATTGACAGATATAAACCAGATTCAGAATATCCTTCTTAAAGCACGAGCCGCCAAAGCCAACGCTGGCATTCAAGAACTTGTCTCCCAGACGACTGTCCATGCCCACAGCCCGGGAAACCTCGGTGATATCAGCGCCGGTCTTTTCACAAAGGGCCGTGATGGAGTTTATTGAAGATATCCTCTGGGCCAAAAAGGCGTTGGCAACAAGCTTTGAAAGCTCGCTGCTCCAGATGTCAGTGGTTATTATGCGCTCTTTCGGGACCCAATTGGCGTAGATCTCAACTAATTCATCCCTGGCCCTTAAGCCACTTGGTGTATCTCTTGAACCGATTAAGACCCGATCAGGGTTTTCCAAGTCCCTAATGGCTGTGCCTTCGGCAAGGAATTCAGGATTGGAAAGTACATCAAAGCGGATACCATTGTCAGTGGCGGTAAGGATCCTCTCCATGGCCAAAGCAGTCTTCACTGGGACTGTGCTCTTGTCCACGATTATCTTGTCTGATTCTGAATGCTCTCGTATCTGTCTGGCCGTCTTTTCCCAATACTGCAAATCTGCGGCCATGCCCTCACCCGCACCGAACATCTTGGTTGGAGTATTCACACTCACAAAGATGATATCACATTCCCTTATTCCTTGTTCAACCTCTGTCCCGAAGAAGAGGTTTCTGCCTCTTGCAGTCATTACAATTTCTTCAAGGCCGGGCTCAAAAACGGGAAGATCGTCCGAGTTCCATTGAGCTATGCGGGTCGGATTAATATCTACGACCGTCACCTTGTATTGAGGGCATTTGTAGGCAATCATGGCCATGGTGGGGCCGCCCACATAACCTCCTCCGATGCATAGGATATTCTTCTTAAACGTCATTCGTATTGGGACTCCAGGCTGTTTGGGATTATGGGCTCTATGTGCAGCGGATTCAACCTTGGAGCAAAAGCCTGCCCCGATGGAATCGGGTTAAGATTCCACGGAGCAGACACATCATCCATAACCCATTACCGATGATTGCTTACACTATTCCACCGCAATTCGATCTTTGTTCGATTCCAGAACCTTTGAACCGATGCCTTGGACCTTGGCAACATCCTCGATCTGCTCAAATGGACCCTGGCTTTCTCTATACTCCACGATTCTTTGTGCAAGTTTCTCTCCAATGCCCTCAAGTTGCATGAGTTCATCTACTGAGGCCTTGTTGAGATTGATCCTTTGCGCCTCCTGAGCAGGTGAAACGGAAAACAGTGCCATCACTACTGAGATAACTATTATCACTGAAAAAAACCTCTTCAATTTTTTCATTTCCATACCTCCTTGGGTTATGGGTGATAAATATTGGCCGTAAACTCAAACCTGAAATCCGAAAATGACACTTTTCCAAAGTTGGCCTACGATCTTTATATTTAACACGTAACGTTTACCATAAGGAACATTCAAGTCAACCCTTTTCTCTTAATGGTGAGGTCAACACTCCCTTCAATAAAACTGTTTCGCCAGAAAATGCCTTTGGGTTGAAGTTGTCCCCTTTTCAAACAGGGAATTCTGCTTTGGCATCCAATGGAAAATATTTCATTCCAGACTCCATCCACGAATGGCCTACTTGAACAATCTCCAGGTTATGCTCAAGAATGATTTTCCCCGCCTGACATATAAACTTCGAGTTTCCCCGACCCAGGCCTTGACACAATGCTTGTTTCTTCCTAATCTATTACATTTGAACACACTCGAAGAAGATGTCAGAAAGAATACAAGACAAAACTACGAGCATACTGTATGGCCCATATACTGGCCTAACTGGCGGGCTGTTGATTTTACTTTTTCCTGCCTTCTTGCTGTATACACGTATGACGGGACGATACACTAGGAATCTCAAGGAACGTTTAGGATTCGTTCCAGCTAAAAAGGTTCAAGGCCTCCCGGGACGCCCCCGAATCTGGATCCATTCTGTATCTCTGGGAGAAGTAAAGGTGGCTGCCGCCATAATCGATGCCTTAAGGCGAATAATGCCGGATTGTTCTCTTGTAGTCTCAACTATTACCGAACATGGCCGCAAACTGGCCGGGGAAACCTTTGGAGAAGATATCCCCGTGATATATGCGCCAATAGATTTTGCCGGTTCGGTACGGAAGGCACTCTCCACCGTGCGCCCCGATGTCATGGTTTTTGTCGAAACTGAGATCTGGCCTGCATGGCTTTTCGAGACGCGGAGAATGGGCATAAAAACCGCCCTGATTAACGGCCGTATTTCGGGGAGGTCCATTGGGGGATATCTAAAACTCCACCCCTTTTTCCGCGAAGTCTTGAAGAGCTTCGATGCCTTCAGTATGATCATGGAAAAAGATGCTGATCGTATCAGGGCAATGGGGGCCGATCCCAAAAAAATTGAGATAAACGGCAATGCCAAATATGACCTGTTGGGAAGCACCGCGGACCCGGCCATGGAAACGGAAATGCGGCAGATGTTGAACCTCAAGACCGAAGACATTGTGTTTGTGGCAGGCAGCACCCGTGAGGGTGAGGAGGCAATGGTCTTGGACGCATATGAGAAGATCCTTGAAGAATTCCCGGAAGCCATTCTGACTATTGTGCCTAGGCATATCGAGAGAACACCTTCAATCGGCGCCCTGGTTGAGAGGCGAGGCTTCAAATATCAACTCCGTACCGATCTTGACAGAGTCAAGGCAAAGCGCACCCAGCAGGTAGTTATTGTAAATACGTTTGGTGAGTTATTCAAGGTTTACAGTGTTGGAACTATCGTATATTGCGGGGCCAGTCTTGTGCCTCTTGGAGGTCAAAACCCTCTGGAGCCGGCTATCTGGAGAAAGACAGTCTTTTTTGGTCCATACATGGAGAACTTCTTAGATGCCAGCACCCTCTTGAAATCGGCGGGAGCAGGGGTGTCCGTTTCCAGCCCCGAAGTCCTTGCCGAAAAGGCGATCTGGTTTCTCCGTCACCCGGATGAATTGAAAAGATGTGGGGAACTGGCGAGGGAGGTAGTCCTTAAACAACAGGGGGCAGCAGAAAAACAGGCCCGGGTAATACAGCGGCTGTGGAGGGGTGTAGGAGGAAGTTGAGGTTTCAGATCCGCTTTTTTTTCAGGTAAACCATTGTCGCGCCCCAGCCCGAGGCGCCAGTGTCAATATTAAAGTCCAAGACCCCGGGGTGCCTTGTGAGGAGTGAGTGCACGGTCCTGCGAAGGACACCCTTCCCTTTCCCATGAATAATTTTGACTTCATATATGCCTTCCTCAAGACATGCCCTAATATACTCCTCCACGACTGAGGCCGCGTCCCCGGGCGCAAACGAGTGGAGATCCAGTTCCCCATCAATGGGTATCCGGATTAGTTCCCCATCAATGTCTGTCATATCCTCTCCAGGTTCACCTGGTCCCCAAAATTCTCTGAAAGGTCCTTGTTCAACTTCTCATAGTCATCTTCCGTCTCTGTCTCCACAACGAGGTCCCGTTCATCCAGGACTTTCAGATAACCGTTCTTCTTGACGACCTCGACAACATCTTTTACATCAGCGGTGACCCATCCCTTCATCCTCAAAACCAGCTCATCACCCTTAAAGGCCCGTTCAATGGTCAGATCGACACTCCTTTCCTTGCCCTCCCAGGTTATCACTGCGGGCTGGACGATGATCGGTGTCACAGGATCATGCATGGCAGCGCATCGGAACCAGAGTCTTGCTCGAATCATAATCTGCCTGCCTCCTTTCTCCTTAAACTTCAATTTCTTATGGGATTATCCCATAACACGTTAACAAATCGAGGCAATATGCCAGTGGATAGCCACGGACACGAAGCTGTCAAAATATCAGGTGGTCTTCCCGCAGACAATCATATGACTATTTTCGAATATTGCAATGCATTAATGCACAACGACCTCTGCACTGGTGTCCATGTCGGTGAGCACGAAATGAAGTTTCCACCCTGCCTTCAGATTAGCGGCCGAGGTGGTCACGCTCAGCGCGGTGCCGTGTTGCCAATATTGGC
>JAXHTA010000640.1:0-2108 GCA_034190285.1 Thermodesulfobacteriota bacterium
CTCCATACATCGAAATACCAGTGATCCCCGCGGTTAAACATGAAACTGGGCTTGATGTATGAAGCTCCGTCGGTATTGTAGATAACATTGAATCCGACCTTGATATCGTCATGCCAGAATGGTTGGGATAGAATCAGGGCCACCGTGGAGTCACTCTTATCCACCTTGCTCCCTCCAGTCCCGAGAAGGTCATCTTCATCGCCCTCGCGTAAAGTATAATTGAACTGGAGTTGGACCATCATGGCGCTTGAGTCTGGGAAGACGAACGTCTTTCTGTCAAATCTGATTGCGGAATTAAACGTCCCCTGATCCACAATGTTTGAGAAATTGCTGCCTGCGTCCCCGTAAGGCTGCTCTGGAGTCCATGTCGCCTCAACACTTACTACTGTGTCTAAGGGGGGTGCAAAGGCGTAATTGAAATTCAGACCATAGACATCTATGCTCGGATACCTTGTGTCCAACAACTGGGCATAAGGAGTGAAATCGCCGGTATCCGCCAAGAAAGGCACGCCGAACGTTGAATCAGGAGTCAACCCCCGGAAAACGGAATAACCGGAGTCGGTGTATAAATGGAGATAGTTCAGTGTTACATAAAAAAGGTCGTTGATAAAGCCGCCGATTCGAAGGCCATATTCAATGTCCCCCCGCCTGTCTTTTTCCGTGAAGCGCAGGAAGGGGGGCAATTGAGGAATCAAGTTAAAAGGGGCGCCCGGCTCAGCGTTTTGGGTGGGCAAGATATCTCCGGGGTTTAAGAAACCTTCTATAGTAACATCCTTTATCCATCTAAATGGCAGCCTCATGAGATAACTTCCGCGAATACTCCAATTGGGGATTCTTATGTTCTCATATTCCTCGGGCTCAAACATAAAATTCCAGCTCAAGTCCAAGGGATTAATTAGATCCATGATTCTGCTGGAAATCATCTCACCCCATACGATCTGCTGTTTTCCCATGCGCAACCATAAATCCTGTATCCGGAGGTCAGCATATAGCTCCCATATCTCTGCCCGGAAATCGTCTTCGTCCGTCTTCATCAGGGTCCAATTGCTGCTCGGAACACTCACCGGAAACGCATTATAATCATCAACTTCACTATCAATGTCGGCAGTCTGGTCTCCGGTGAATCTTAGCTTGGTGAAAATCTCAAAATTCGTTGTGGGTTTGTAGGAGACCTCTGTTTGAAAGAAGTTTCTAAAAAGGTTGAAATCGTTGTTATCGTCATAGTTGTTATTAGGGTTTCTCGAGGCTATATGAGCGCATAATTCTGTTCGGACAAATCCAGTTAATGTTAGTGTTCCGTCTTCAGTGAGGTCAATTGTGGCCCTTGCCATATTGTGACCTGCCATCACAAAGAGCACAACAAACGCCAGCTCCAAGATAAGAATTCTTGTCTTCATTTCTTCTCCTCCTGCAAACTGCTAATGGTTAACCTTCATATGTCTCTTGCCTTTCCAATACTACCCTAAAATAATGATAGACTTGCCCAAAAACTTGGGTTTAAAGATGTAAACCAAAATGGGAATGAATATAAGGGCCCCCAGCATATTGATGAACATGACAATCGCCAGCAATAGGCCCATGTCTGCCTGGAATTTAAGGCTTGAGAGGAGATACCAGAAGATGACACCCCCAATCATAGTAGTGGCCGTAAAGAAGATTGCCTTGCCTGTGGTCCTGATGGCCTGATTCGGGATGGCCCAGGTGTAGCTGCCTGTTTTCTGGTATTCTTCATAAATACGGCTTAAGAGGTAGATGCCGTAGTCGATCCCTACCCCTACACCTATAGAGGCAACAGGTAACGTGTTTATGTTAAGCCCGATTCCAAGGCTGTGCATGATACTCAATGTGAAGATATTCGCCAGGTTGAGAGGAATTAACAGTATAACCGCAGCGGAAATCGATCTATACGTTACGGAACACAACACAAAGATCACGGCCATAACCAGTACAAAATTCAAGACCTGGGAATCTGCTACGGTCTCGTTTACGGCAGCCAATAAGCCGATATTTCCTGAAGCCAATAGAAGTGATATCTTTTCCTTGTCCAATAAGTCCTTGTTTTTTTCGATGAAGTCCTTGGCCGTCGATATGCTCTCTCGAATAGTGGC
>JAXHTA010000641.1:0-2096 GCA_034190285.1 Thermodesulfobacteriota bacterium
TTCGTATACTTGATAACTTGGCTGTAATATGACCACACCGCACGGGAGTTGCCCCGTACATAATAGTAATTGTAATGGCCTATCAGCTTGAGCTTCAGCTTCTTGAAGAATTGCTTCTTCGTCAAATGCCTGGCTGACTTGAGCCACGCCTTCATCCGGCGTAGCGCACTTTGCTGCTTAGATGGCGCCGTTCGGCGCATTGCACGTCGGGTCCCATTGCGGTCTTTGAACCAGTAAAACTCAAACCCGAGAAACGTAAAGGTCCTACCACGCTGCCTGCTCGGGTGTGCAATAAGATCTGCTAATTGTAAAGCAGAAATATTATTTGTTTTTGGTTTTACCTTAAGTCGTTTGCTCGTAAAAACGACATGAAACCTATCTTGATTCATGTAATCCGTGCCTTCGTCCCAAAGTCTGTAAAACGATTTCTTCAGACGCATATCCTCCTTTCCACCTCTTGATTCTGCCATGACATCTCCCTTTGCCCCCTTTTGTTCTAAAAAGAAAGTAAACCTTTAGAAGCAGAGCATGGTAGGTATCTTTGTGGGATTTCTTATCCAGGCACACTGATATCACAGTGTATTCCCAACTGTTCAAAACCCCCAATAAATCGCTGTCGAACCTTGATCTTGTTTCAGGGTCGCGAAGAGCTTTAAATGGATATTTGGAATTCAATAACTCTTTCCTGTGAAAAATAACTGGATCGTCAGGATGTGAATCGAAATATTCTGACTTCAACTGCTCCATCTGAGGATGCAAAGTACAGCTGACGTAATTTAAATCTACAATGACTCCAGTGAGACTTAAGAACCTATGAAGTGGGTTCTCTGAACTTGCAGGATCAGAATTCCCAACCTCATCAACATACATTCGATATTTCATCCTCAAATCTATCCTAAATCATTTCTGATATATAACGATTGAGCTGAGGGGCCGGGCATCTCAACCCGGAACCTTCAGATAAAAGGGTCTATCCGGGTTTCTCAAAGCAAAGTGGTTATAAATTGCAGCTACAGAGCATGGAAATCTTTCGTGCGAGAATGGGCAACTAAATAGCTCGTCGGAGCACGAGAGATTTCCATGCGGGGCCAACCTCCATAGCAGTGTTAAAAGAGGAAAAACAAATGGTTTGATTTTTAGGAAATGAGTCATAGATTCACTCTTTATATAAACATTAAGTAAAACACAAAATATAGGAGGAATCTATGACTGCCTGTAAGCTTATACGAAAACTTCTTAACATAAAAGGACTTTTGGTTACTGCTTTTGAACTTAAATTCAGAGATAGAACAATTAATCTCTGGGTAAAGCCCTATAAAAACGGGTGCCATTGTCCCCACTGCAATCGTCGACGCCGCATTGTTCGTACAATGGATAGCCCGAGAGTATGGAGAGACCTTCCCATCTGTGGGTGGTCCGTTTTCTTCTGGTTCCGTCCACGAGAAATCATTTGCCCTATCCACAGTCGGGTTCAAGAAGATATCCCATGGGCCAATGCCTATGCTCATGTAACTTATCGCTTTGAGTATTCAATGCTTGTTTATTGCCAGTTAATGACACAAAAAGCCGCTGCAAGATTACTGAGAATCCCAAAATCAACGCTTTCAGATCTTCTTCATCGCACCATCACCCGTATCCGTGAAGGCCATAACATTCGGAGGCTTACAGCTGTTGGCATTGACGAGATCTCTTATGGCAAAAGGCATAAGTATGCAACCATTGTCTAAGATCTTGAGCGATCTTGTGTCGTTTGGGTCGGCCAAGGAAAAGGTCGTGAAACAATTGATCAATTCTTTGACGAAGCCCTCAGTGACTACCAAAAAAAGAAAATAGAATTAGCAAGTTGCGATATGAGTCAAGCCTATATCGGGGCTATAGAGGCGCATTGTCCAAATGCCAAATTGGTTTTAGATCGTTTTCATATCGTAAAGGCTCTAAACGAAGCGGTTGATAATGTTCGCAAAGAGCAATGAAAAAATGCATCTGTAGATGATCGGAAGGCTCTTAAAGGCCTTCGATGGCTTCTATATAGACATTCTTCCAATCGTTCCAAAAAGGATTCCCGAATACTTAACGCTTTAAAGAAAGGCAATCGC
>JAXHTA010000642.1:0-2088 GCA_034190285.1 Thermodesulfobacteriota bacterium
GCGGTGACCCGTGAAGGCATTCCGGTTCGAAGCTGGGTGCTGCCCGGAAACACAGCCGATGTGAACACGGTAGCCAAAGTGCGCTCGGACCTGCGGGGGTGGAACTTGGGCCGCGCTTTGTACGGTCGGCTAAAAGAATAGAATGTCTCCGACTAGAAGATGGATCATACCGAGGGCAAGGGCCATTTTCCCCAGCAGTGCCCGGCGTGCTTGAAGGGTGTTTCTGAGTGCCTGTAGCCTGGAAAGAGTGCCCTGTGCTTTTTCTTTTCCCAGCTTCTGTTCAAGGTCTTTCACGGGTACCAGTGTAAGCCCCAGGGCAAGAGCCGACAGCTGCGGCAGGATATCAGCCAAAGGGGCAAAACAGAAAAGAACGGTTCGCAATAAAGCCAGGATGCCGATAATAAGCAGAGCGGAACCCATAAGTTCTTTTTTTGCCAGCAATGTATCATATAGATTTGAAAGCTGCGGCAGTTTTTCGCGAAGAAACTGGTTCCAGGCGATGATTCCGCCGGCAATCAGGAGCAGAGAAAGCAGTATTCGAAAAATAATCCCCAAAAAACCCTTGGAGGGTGAACCCGATGCACCGCCAGCCGGTACATTTTCCATGAGCATTTTAAATTTGGCATATTGTTGGCTGTTACAGTAATAAAATGGAGGCTCCATCTTAACTCCGGATCTCTCATCAGTATAGAAAAACATATAGTATCCGTAGGCAATGTCAGGAGACTGGGTTCCTTTGAACGCAACAAAGAATTTCAGGGAATACTGAGTCGGCTTTTTTGTTAAAGGTTCTTTTTTATGGACCACCCAATTTTTTCCTGCGACACAGGCGGCAATAGGGATGTGTTCATCATCGTACTCCGGTTTTGTCCACTGCTTCCCTTCCGCTTTCATTTTTTTCAAAAATTTTAGTGCTTCGGCCGCCAATTCATCCGAATCTCCGGGACCCTGAAAATCAGGGTTGTGCCCGGGCCATTTAAGATCTTTCATTGTTTTTTTTAATGCAGCTTCGCTCTCTTTAAGCGCTTTTTCAGCCTTGGCCTTGGCATCACCGGTGATACCGGAACTGAGATCCTCGGCCGCCGTATACTTGGCCAGGGCTCTTCTGGCATAGTCTGCTTTTAGTTCAAGTTTTTCCTTAGACGGATCTTTCATGGCTTCCCAGCGCCTAAAGACTTCATCTCCGTCTTTTTTCAGCCAACCGGCTATTGTTTTTTGATAGGCTTTGTGTTCAAGGGTAAGCAGATCGACCAGGTTGGCTGGAATCACATACACGCCCTCGGGATTATCCAATCCCTCAAATGATTTCTGCAGTTCTTCACGCGTGGAGCCGTAGTTTTTGATAAATTTTTCGGCAAATGGAAAAAATTCATCTCGCCATTTTTTCCATCCGGATACGAACCTGGCATCATGCGTGGCGGACGGTGCGCTTCTAAAGGGAGCAAAGGAATTGTTGAATTCTGCCAGTTTCTTCCAATCCGAATTTTTGTCCGCATATGCTGTATGAGCATTGATCAAAAAAAACGCGAGAAAAACGAGATAACAAAAGGCCGAAAACGAATTTCTTTGTTTCATTCCGATCTCCTATCTTAGATAAAAAGCGAAGCCTGAATTCCCTGACAAACAAGGGTGTCATCTTTGAAAAATGGATTGCCTGTCATAGAAGTTTTGAGGTTAGGATAGTATTTTATGACAAATAAACATTAACTGTCAAGTTACCAACCCTGACGTATGAATATATTAGAGCGTGAATAAGGGGAAGTTGGTTGCAAGGTGAGGTGAGGTGATAGGTGATAAAAAAGCTCAGTATCCTCATTGACGTGGCCAACAAGGAGGGATCGGATATTCTGAACCGCAATCTACAACATATCCGGGCCCTGACTGGAGTGGACAAGGTATCCGTTGTCTCTGCGGTTCCAAAACCGGAGGCCTCTCCAACTGCGGTGTTTGCTCAAAGGTGAGGTGATGGTGATAAGAACTCGCTTTTTGAGGGATTAAGTATTGGAGAAACGGTGTTGGGTGTCAAGAAGAGTCTGAGTTCAAGATATTGTGGTCGCAACGTGGGGCTTAAATATGGAGGTGTCAGTT
>JAXHTA010000643.1:0-2087 GCA_034190285.1 Thermodesulfobacteriota bacterium
CTCGAGCAGCTTAATATAGACTATAGACCGGATGACATTAGTTTAAAGACACTGCTGGAGGTAGGGAGATAGGGATCAAAGTATTGTAGACCTGGGTGTGAGAAAGACACCCAAAAAGGCTCTGGGATAGGCATCATGTCACCTTATCCCAGAGCCTTGGGGTTTCAGCAAATAAGAACCTGTTAAGAGGGGAAATAAGGAAGGAAATATTGAGATGGAAGAATTGAAGGGAAAAACCGCTTGTACTTCATTGGTGTTGTCGATTGTTTTATTTCTTGTTCTGGCGCATCCCTGTGGGCTGAGAGGTGCTGATATACCATCTTTTGAGGATGTGATAAGGGGAAAGGCGGATCTGCCCACGATTGAGGATTTGACGAATGGAAAGGTCAAGGTTGGGGATCTGATAAACAAGGATAACGTTGATACTGTTAAGGAGTACCTTAGCCCAGCTATATATAGCGGCGTAAAACAGGGGATGGTCTTGACGATGTCATCGAGTCCATCATATGAGCAGATGGTGCCCAAGTACTTTATAGATATTACCGAGAGGAACAAAGGCAAGGCCGTCATGGATGAAAACGGCACAGTCTACTATGAAAAGCAGGGCGTTTTATGGCCAGGCGGCATCCCTTACCCTGAGCCAAAGACCGGCTTAGAGGTGATGGCGAACACCAAGTTCGGTCTAATATGGGATGAATTCAGGAATTATCCGATTAAGATGATTTTGGTCGATTCGACTGGGAAATCCTATAAATCAGTAGGGCAGGAACACAGATATATAAAATTCACTGGTAGAACAAAGGTCCCACCTATCGGCGCAGTTCCAGGCTATGAGGACCTCCATTTCAAAAGGCTTGTCGTAATGCATTCTCCTTTAGAAATCAAAGGTTTGGGGCAGTATAGCGTAAGATATTACGACGATACAAAATATTACGATACAGGTTTTGCCTATCTCCCCGCCTTCAAGAGAACAATACGTGTAAGCGCCACCACGTGGCAGGATAATGTGGCAGGGTCAGACTTGACCCATCAGGACGGCATGGGGATGCAGGACCCATACTCGGGATGGACATTCAAGCTCTTAGAATCAAAATATATTCTGCTGATTGAAACCAAAAGCCCGTTCGAAATCGTCAATGAAAAAGGAAAAATCAACGAAAAACTGCAATTCGACGTAGGAAGGAAGTTCCCAAGATTTGGCTGGTCTATATGGCCTGTATACGTGGTCGAGGCCCTACCTAAACACAAGAATATTTATGCGAAGAAGACCCTTTATGTCAATGCCTGGCCGTACTTTTCCGCAGTCGGCCCGTGTGGACTGGCAGACATGTATGACCAGCAGATGAAACTGTGGAAATTCTACAAACACATTAACGGACGTATCCACCATGTGGACGGCGACCCCTTTACACTCATCTATGGCTTTCTGTGCTATGACCTTCAGGTCGGTCATATGACTCAGTATTGGTTCCACGAAAGGGTGAATGACTTCAACTATAAACCGGATGATGTGAGTCTCAAGACATTGCTGGAAGCAGGGAGGTAGTACTAAGACGTGCAAAGAAAAAGCGCTGGGCCTTTACGCCCGTTTGAGGCAAACAGATCAAATTGCTTATGGAACAAAATCGGTAGAAGAGTGTTTTTCATATCTAGTGTCTGAACGAAAAGTAGGGTTTTTCGTTCAGATCAAGGAAGATGAAGATTTTAACCGCGGGAATACGTTGAGTATTTCGAGAATTAAAGATTTTAGTCTGACGCAGATATGGGCGAAAAAGACCGTTTTCATTCGGGCACTATCTAATGGTTTTTGGAGTTGGAAAAGCAGTATGGCGTTTATTTTAGGCGTAAACCAATTATCCAGATAAGGAGGTTGAAGATGAAGACTGAGGCTTTGGGACGAGGAGTGAAGACATTACTACTGGGTTTTCTTTTTCTATTTGTGGGTGTAATGGATACCTGGGCTGATATTCAGTTGACAGACAGTCTTTCGATGACGGGTTTTGTGAGGTATGAGCTTGCGGTTCATGCGGCGAGTGGTAATCCGAACAATGATCAGGACGACAACAATTCTATAAATTTATCGAGGG
>JAXHTA010000644.1:0-2078 GCA_034190285.1 Thermodesulfobacteriota bacterium
CGATCTCATCCCGGGTAATGCGAATCTGGGAGTTACGTTCGATGGTGCCGTCGGTGACGTAACAACCGGCGATCATACCGACCTTGGATACCTTGAAGACCTCGCGAACCTCGGCGTGCCCACACAACTTCAAATCGATATGAACAGAAACCAAATAGCTCGTCATGGCTTAAATAACTATCATATTCAACATACCATCCATGCGGCTATTGCGGGTGAAGAAGTCGGAAAGGTTTTTGAAAATGAAAGAATCTTCGGCATTACTGTCAGATTTGCCGAAACCTTCCGCAATAACATTGCATCCGTAAGAAATCTCTTCATTCAGGCCCCAGGCGGGTACAATGTTCCGCTTGAAAATTTGGCGGATATCAGGAGCGTGACAGGCCTTAGGCAAATCAGTCGTGAGGACACTCAACGTTATATTTCCGTGCAATGTAATGTTCGCGGAAGAGATGCCGGCAGCTTTGTCAAAGAAGCTCAAGAGAAAGTGGCGGAGAGCGTATGGCTTCCTGCCGGGTATAGACTTGCATGGGGTGGACAATTTGAGTTGCAGCAGGCGGCAAATAAAAGGTTGATGGTGGTTTTTCCAATTACTCTGTTTCTCGTTCTTGTAATGCTCTATGGCTTGTTCAATTCATTCAAAAATGTGCTTTTGATTATGCTTAACATACCGTTGGCGCTAGTGGGTGGTGTTTTTGCCCTTGCTCTTTTCAGCGAAAACGTCAGCATTCCCTCTTCTATCGGATTTATCGCTCTGTTTGGAGTTGCACTGACGAATGGTCTAATTTTGATATCGCGGTTTGAACATCTTAGAGGAGAAGGCGTTTCTTTAAGAGAGGCAATCATTACCGGCTCTTTGTCAAGGTTAAGGCCCGTCCTGATGACTACCATAACCACTGCCCTGGGGTTGCTGCCACTGATTATGACCACGGGTACCGGGTCAGAAGTGCAAAGACCATTGGCTATTGTCGTAATTGGAGGACTTGTTTCCTCTACTTTATTGACCTTAATCGTGATTCCTACTTGTTATGAGTGGGTTACCTCAAGGCCAAAAGAATGAGGGTTGCTCTCACCGCGCTTTGTACAGGGATTATTTGCTTATAGTAACTGTGCTCTGTTTCCTAAAAAGACAAAGAAAAATAGGGGGAAATTTATGAAAACGAAAAGATCACAAATATTGTTTGGCTTCTTGATTCTGTCAGTCAGTATGACCGGGTGGGCGTTCGCATCGAATCATATTAATCTACTCAACGATGGAGCTGTGAAGCTTGAACGCATTCCCTCCAAATGTCATTATTATATTTCCTATGTAAATGTTTATCAAAATGACGGTGAGCTTGTGATATATGGACACGTGAAGCGACGTAGTCGAATTGGTGGTGGTAGCGGACATGTTGACATAGCTATTGTGAGTCCCGATGGTAAGGTTCTTGAGCGGATAAGTACTCTCCATAAGCCGCAAATTATTCTTACAAGAAAGATGCATACTCGTAAATCGACTTTTGAGGTGCGGCTGCCTACGATTCCTCCAACGGGTAGCAAAGTTCGTGTCGCTTATCACAGGGATTCAAGACCCAATGGTAGGACTTTTTCTTGTAGCGAAAATATGGCTGTGTCAAATGCTCGGATCTTTTGATCCTTTTTTTGATCCGTGGTAGATTACTAATGCCAATTAAATCCGTCGTTTTCCCTAAACGATAGGATTCTGCTATTTGTCATAACCGAGCATTTTTCAAATAATGCTATGTATACTTCCGAAGCAGCGTAGCATCGCGTCCGGATTACGCGCCGGGTCATCCTCATTGTCCACGGCAAACGAGGCGGTCGTAGTATCGTAAAAGATCAAGTCCACTTCGCCGGCATGATCATAAAACATATCCATGGCTTCATACATTTGATACAGCTTCAGGCCCTGGCAGGATGGCAGGTAGACGGTTTCCAGCCAGCGATCCCAGAGGCCCAGCTTGGACTCGGGGGCACAAAGCCGGTTGGCTACCATCGCCAAAAGCGCTCGTTCATAGCTTACCGGCGCTCGTTTAGCTTTGGCGATATCATCAAAGGTCTTCTTCAACCCGACT
>JAXHTA010000645.1:0-2075 GCA_034190285.1 Thermodesulfobacteriota bacterium
GCTTCGCATCATAATGCCCTGACAAGAGTAGCCAAAAAGCAAATAAAATTACAAACTGTGCCGAAAGAATAATTGGATTTATAGGGTATCGATCTTTAAAAGGCGCATGCTTATTAAAGATTCAAGGTTGCGTTCTTCTACCAGCTCTTCGAGGTGATCTCTCTGTCTTGCAAGTTCTTCCCCAGCCTCCCTGGCGTCATTCTTGGCCTTATCGGCACGAATAACTTCCTTTTCAAGGTCCTTGTGCAAGTTTTCCAGCTCTTGTGCCATAGATCCAAAGGCATCGAACATATCGTCCAGTTCCTTGACACCGCAGTGTTTCAACCGATTTTGGTATTCTCCCCCTGCGAGGAAGATACTCGCCTGTGACAGATCGGCTACAGGTGATGCAATTCGAAGCGAAATGCGCCGCGTGTTGAAAATCAGATAACAGAAAAAGATGAGATAAAAAATGACCATGATGCCCACAGCAAAGTAGCCGACCTTTTCTGCATTCCGTTTAAGAAATGAAATCGGTTGCAGAATCTTCTCCTTATCAGCAAGAACCATAAGCTTCCAACCGGTTTCCGATACTGTTGCCTGTGTCAAAAAGTATTGACAGGATCCAATTCTCAGGTTTTCAACTCCCTTTTTTTGGGACATCAAATGCGAGACGGCCTCGGCAACTCCCGGCAGCTCGCTTTTTAAGAGATTGAACTCTTCGGGCTTATAAGTGTCTTGCAGGACCTTGCCGGAGTAAACGTGGCCCCTCAGTTCCTGAACTCCGAGCAAGGGCTCTGCTTCCGGCCTCATGGCCATTATCGTTCCCCATGAATCCACAAGAAAGGCAAAGGCACCCCAGGGCAGTTCAAGGTTCAAAATATTGTCAACGCAATTCTTGATAGTAATATCAATGCCGGTCACGCCTTCGAGGAAATCACCACAGTAGACCGGCGCAACGCAGGACATCATCCACCCTTTGCCCGCGGGATCTAGATAGGCGTCCGTCCAGATGGGCTTGCGCTCAGGATTGTTTTCCTTATCAGCTAAGTAGTAAAAGTTGAACTCGGGAATATTCAGGTCCGGAGCGAACTGTTCGTAGACCCTGTCTATATAGGGGTAGTAACGGTTCATGGAGTCGAATGTGTTGAGATAGACGGCCATAATATTTCGATTTGCCTTGTATATGTTTTCATAGATGGGGTCCAGCGCCTCGCTGCGGGCCGCCTTTTCCTTTTCCTCCGGACCGACAGTATGGCGGTTGGAATAAAACAGACTGCATCCGATCTTGTTGAGCTTGCAGTAGACCCCGTTCTGCGAAAAACCGAAGACCCCGGAATTTCCCTGATTTGGGAATTGATCGGGATTATAGAAAAATCGCTTGGTTTCGGACTGGAGGACGAGAGATAATGAGGTGATATTCTGGAACTGTTTGCTGATGGTACGCGCCTGATTGTCAACGATCTCTTGTATATGAGATATGCACTCCCTCTCGATGCATTCGCCGGAGTTGCGAAGGTTATATCCGTTTATAGAAAAGTACAGCGCCACAAGGGCAATTTCGATACCCAAAAGAGGCAACAAGGCGGCCTTGAAAAACTCACGAGAGATAAGGCCATTGAGCGCTAGTTTTCTATCCGACATATAACCCGAATTCACAAAAACCAGTAAAGACGAAGTCAAAGATCCGTTGCAGCTGCGCACTTTCTGATACGAGATCTCACAATCGCTATAATTTCCGGTAGAAGTCCCTCTTCCTGCAAACGTCCTGGCCCAATTTAGATACGAGTGACCAAGATTTCCTCACCCTGTCCCGCATAGCTGAAATTCAGGGGCCGGGCCGTTTACACAAGTTTGAATTCGAAAGGGATAAGCCTGAAGAGATTCATCTCTATATCAAGCCTGCGGGCCATGAGCAAGCGAAATCGCTATCAGTCTTTTAACACCTGTTAATCCAAAAACGGCCCTTTTCCGCAATCGCTGGCTCAATCTGCGGCGCTGATGGTGGATCGTACCACCTGTATGCCTCACAACCTCTCAAGAACTCAGGATATATTCGCTTATCTAAGGGACACGTGGACATCTTTTGAAGACTC
>JAXHTA010000646.1:0-2072 GCA_034190285.1 Thermodesulfobacteriota bacterium
AGTCTGTTAAGTTCCTTCTTTTCAGACCACCGCTTAAACCGCCCGACAAGTCCTCCGACAGGGGCACGGTCTACGATTTCACTTCTGAACACAAAGCCCTCCCTGGTCAACATGGCCGCTTGCAGACAGGCCTTTCTGTCCGAACAATCGAAACAGGTCGGTACAATCTGCCGCAAGCCCTCTTCTCCCAAGGGAAAAACCCTATCCAGGATACCAAAACATTCCTTATTAAGATCATTCATGGAGGGCTCCTAATAGTCTTCAACCGGGGTAGCGATATCACATAATGGATGGTTTGTAAAATCAACTCTCGCAACCTCAAGGGCCACATCAAAACCATTTCTCATCCAATATTTGCGGCCCATGCCCGTCTCCGAATGTGCCCTGTCACACAAAAAGCTTGCCGCATACCTCGGACTATTTGCGATGGGAGTTTGCAAACAAGATCCCGGTGGGCTGAAAGGTCCTATCTTCAAAAGGCCGAATTTTTACGATTCTGTCGCAGGATTGTATCGGAAGAAGTTGACAAATGATTTTGCCTTGAGGTATTTGTACGCACTAGGAAGAAATAGGAAGGAAGAATTATAAGACTAATTGTGATTTTTTTCACAGAACCGGGCTTCAGCGCTGAGGCCAATATAATCTTTTCGTTAGGAGGTCAGGTATGAAAGAGATAACTGTAAAACAACTGATGGTTCCTCTCGACGAGTATCCGACTGTCTCCGAGGACGCCACCTTGTTTGAGGCGGTGATGGCCTTAGAGAAAGCCCAAGAGGAATTTGATCAAACACGTTATCGACACAGGGCTATCTTAATTTATGACAAGAATAAGCATATCGTAGGCAAAATAAGCCAATTGGATGCACTCAGGGCCTTGGAGCCAAAATATGGCGAAATGGGAGATCAAAGGTCAATATCCCGTGCCGGTTTTAGTCCGCAATTTCTCAGGGCAATGCTTGAGCAGCACTCCCTATGGGACAAACCCCTGACAGATGTCTGCGGAAAGGCGGCCAAACATCATGTGAAAGACTTTATGTATACGCCCACCGAGGGTGAATACGTTGAAGAAACCGCCACCCTGAACGAAGCCATTCACCAGTTGATCATGGGTCATCATCACTCTCTTATAGTGACCAGTGGCAAGGATATTGTGGGAATTCTAAGACTGACGGACGTATTCAAGGAGGTCTTCAACACAATGAAGGCTTGCACACTCTGATACGGGCCCATTCTGAAATTTAAGTTTAAGATAATGCAGAAAATATGGAGGACTACCAAATCATGACCCATGAAATCGAAAATGGATCGGGTGGCGGTGGAATACTGTCAAACAATATACTATGGATCTGCGTTGGCACAGGTATCTTTCTCTTGATTGCCTTTGTATTGCCTGTACCCCAATCTCTTATTGAAGTCGTGGAAGAGTACGGCTTTGCCAAAAAGCTTATAGACTGGGAAGTGGCCCACAACACGGCGGATGCCGCCCAGAAGACCATGATGGTACTGGGGATCATCCCCATGGCGATAATCTTCTTTGCAACAGAGGCCATCCCAATCGGGTTGACCGGAATCCTGATGCCGACCCTGGCCTACTTTCTACATCTCCTTCCCCGCAGCATGATCGGCAAGACCTTTGCGGGCGATGCCCCCATGTTCCTGCTTGGGGTCCTGGCCATGGGTGTCGCCGTTGTAGACGTTGGGCTCCATAAACGTTTGGCCAGCTGGCTACTGGGCTGGACAAAAGGTTTCTATGTCCCTGTCTTTGTCTTATGCCTGAGCATGTCCATGGTGGGCTCCTTTATCTCTGCCCATGCCATGTGTGCGTTTATGACCCCGGTAATGGCAGCGGTCTATTTCGGAGCTGTGTCGGCCAACAGCAAGGGGGGAAGAATCCAACACGATCCCGCCCTTGCAAAATTCTTGATGTTTGCCCTCTGCTATGCCCTGAATGTGGGAGGGGTCGGCTCGCCCGCGGCAGGGGGTCGTAACGTGATCATGATGGGTTTCTGGAGTGAGTACAACGTCCCCATGGACTTTTTTACTTGGATGAAATACGGATTTCCTATAGTACC
>JAXHTA010000647.1:0-2068 GCA_034190285.1 Thermodesulfobacteriota bacterium
AGAGGAGAAGGGAAGCGTCCTTGATCAATTGGGGATAAAATAGTAAATAGTGCCCGAACGAAAACCGTCTTTTTCGCCAATCTCTACGTCAGATAAATATTTTAACCCTCAAAAAAGTTGATATATTTCTGCGGTTAGAATTTTGATCTTTCTTGACCTCGACGAAAAAGCCCGGGTTTAGTTCAGACACGAGATAGCGTCTCTCAGAAATCAGGTTCTTTGTCTATATCTAATGAGCGAAGATGTGATTTCCGGACGTACACCAGATACAAAGTTAGGAGATAGAAAATGGCAGACAAGACGTATGATGTTGTAATTGCCGGGGGGGGGCAAAAGGGGCTCGTCCTGGCTATGTACCTCACGAAGTTCGCCGGTTTGAGTGTGGGGCTTTTTGAGGAAAGGCACGAGCTTGGGGCGGGCTGGTCCAGCGAGGAGGCCGCCCCCGGATGGGTCGCGAACACCCATTCCAATAATCACCAGGGACATTACCATACGCCTCTTTACTGGGACTTCCCGGAGTGGAAAGACTATGGCGCGAGATACGCTTATTCGAGGACATCCCAGGCAACGGTTTTTGAGGAGGATGATAAGGTCGTTGCCCAGTATTCCTGCTACCCGGAGGTCGATCCCACCCAGGAAAAGACCGCTGCGCTCTTGAGCCGTTTCTCTCAGAAAGATGCAGACACCTACCTAAGGCTCTGGCGTTCCACCGTTGAAAAGTGGTACCCGGCCATGCAGGAGTGGGTATTCAATCCGGCCACGCCCTTTGGCCAGCCGGATGCGCTTGAGAGGCTTTTGATGGACCCTGATTCGGGGGTTGACCCGATCTGGCTTTATCAGTCGATCCTCCAGACATTCTCCAACCTCTTTGAAGATCCTCATGTGCAAATAAGCAATTTCAGGACCCTCCAGTCTTACGGCTATCAGAACGATCAACCGGGGATGGGCTTCAGCGCCCTCCTGACGGTCTTCGCCATGCTACCCCACCATGTATATTCGGTGGGCGGTACCCATTCCCTGACGCATGCGGCCTACAGGGTGATATTTGAGAACGGAGGCGAGGCATGGACCAATAATAAGGTTGAAAAGATCATTATCGAAAACGGCAAGGCCAAAGGAATAAGGCTGGCGGACGGCACAGAGGTCGAGGCCAAGGTGGCGGTAGTGACGAACCTTGACCCCTACCAGCTTGTTTTTGAGCTCTTGGGCCCTGAGAACGTGAGCGACGAGATAGCGACCAAAATCAAGAACCTTGAGAGGGACTGGGTTACCATTCATTGGTGGAGCTGGGCGTTTTCAGAAAGACCCCAGTGGAAGTGTGAGGCATTCGAGCCGGACGTGTGGGACTGTATGTGGATGTGTCTGGGCGATCTCGATCTTAAAGGCTTTTTGAAGGAGAGTTCGGAGAGGAAACTGGGTCAGTGGCCCTCCAAGATGTATATGGCTGTGAGCTATATGGGACAGAACGAGGCCAACGAGTGGGACCAGTGCATGGCCCCCGTCGAGTTTGGTTTTAAGACGCTTACGGAACAGTTCACGATTCCCGCCTATCTCTGGTCGGATGAGGAGTGGAAGAAGCATGAGCCCGAGTATGCCGACGCAGTTGTGAAGAGGATCAACCAGTATGCCCCGAATATTACCTGGGACACCGTTGTGGGTTATCTCCCGATAACTCCGTATTATACGGCCAGACTGGCAAGGAACTACGCCCCTGCCGGAAATTGGGCGACCATAGACAATACCCCGTCCCAGTTGGGCAGGTTTCGTCCCATACCCGAGCTTGCAAACCATCGTGTGCCGGGGATAGAGAATTTCTACTGTACCGGGACCGCATGGCATCCGTTTGCCCTTGCCTGGAGTCCCCAGGGCTACAATTGTTATAAGATAATGGCTGAGGACCTGGGCTTGAAGAAGACCTGGGAGGGCCGTCCATTTTAGCAACTCGGAGAGGAGGTTTTTATGGCGGATAAGAGTTTTGATGTAGTGACCGTGGGAGGGGGCAACAAGGCCCTTGTTGCGGCCATGTACCTTACTAAATACGCTGGGTTGAAAGTTGGGCTGTTTGAAG
>JAXHTA010000648.1:0-2051 GCA_034190285.1 Thermodesulfobacteriota bacterium
GGGCCATGGGGACCAGGGTCTTGGATACATCTTCATCCATCTTTTTTGATATTGCTGCAAGACCAATGAAGGCATCGAGGTATTCTTCAACAAGCTCCTCTCTTTCTCCATATCCTGCCAGCATGTCCAGTGCCCGTTCTATTCTGGTCTGGGCCTCCTTTTCCAGGTAGGGGCTGTGATTGACCAAGAAGCGGGCGGCGAATACTTGACCGGCCATCAGGTTCTTAAGGGCTACCGGCACATCTCTCAAGGCATCTCCAGCCTTTTCTCCAAGGGCGAATAAATTCTTCTGGTTATTTGAAATGACATTGACCCTGAGGGCCATTTTCTTAAACGTATCGAGGTATTCGTTAACCATTTTTTCAATCTTGTCCAGGCTCGCCAGGGATTGCTCACTTATGATATTCTCCCTGGCAATCACCATGAGATCCCTCAGTTTCTCGATATGCTCTTCGGCAAGTTTCTTGTCTTTTTCATTATTAAGGGCAATAAATTTTTCTACCGAGGTCCTCGCGAATAATATCTCGGCCACCACCTTGTCGGCTATCTCCACCTCTCCGGCCACCTCCTTGATGGAGTAGGTGACCCTTTTTACCAGAGAGCCGAACTGGACAAGAGAGGTCACCCCCATAATAACCATTAAGGAAATTATCAGGAGGTAACCTCCAACGACCTTCCACTTTAGTTTTATATTAAGATTTTTCAGTTTAGACATAGACTATTACCTCCCTGTTTTCCTGGTTGAGTTCGGAACCGGCCAACTTTTGCTCAATTCCGTATTTCTTGGATCCGGGAGGTCAGGTCCCAACCATCTTCTGAGACCTGACCCTTTGCCCTGTTTAGAACTTCACGTCCATAAGCAAGTAAAGCTGGGTGACGGACATATCGCTGTCCGGCAGGCTGCCGAAAGGCGCGGCGTTGTAATAATCGTAATCTATGTACACGCCGCCGAACCTGCAAAACATGTGGTCCTTTATGATCGGCTGGATATAGTAGATCTCGTATGCATCTCCAGCAACATTCAGTTTGTTGAGGAGGTCCCCGCTCCCGTTGGACATAACTCCCAACCAGTACTTTGAACCATGGTTGTACTCAAACCCGATCTTTGGATACTTGAGGGCCGCAACAGGGAGCCTGTACCGCACACCCGTGTAAATGGCAGTGCCGTCACGGTTCTCTCCGAGGTCGCCGTTGAGACTATCCCCGAATATCCCCATTTCGATAAGACCCATGAATTCCGTGCCCCTTGAGGCAGGGTTAAGGGATATGAAGCCGTAGGACCCGAACCAGTCGAGGCCGCTTCCCATTAGGTTGTTCAGTTGCAGATGGGCGTTAAATATGCCGCCGTCCCCGCCGCTGTCCGGGGCGTATGTAATCGTATACGGGACCATTTCGGGAAAGGCCTCCGCTGTCGGAAGATCAAATATACGGACATAGCCGAGCCATAACAGGGAGTCTTTGAGACCAGGGACCTCCATTTCAAAGGCAGCGCACAGATTAGCGCTGTCATCCCATGTGATGCCCTCATCCTCCAGATAGTTCTGGGCGATCTTGCTGTAACGGAGCCTGAAGGCGGAGTTTTTCAATCCTGTCCACTTGTCAAGGGACACAGTCGCGGTGATGCCGTCGGTCTCCGCATCAATAAACAGCCTTGGATAGGTGGCCTTCCTTGTCGTATTATCCCTTAGTTCGTTGGGAGGGCCTTCGGATGTCGGCAGGCGCCCAAAAGTAAAGGAAAGCGGGGTCCGGGGCACAAAATAATCGATATATGCCCTTTCCACGTGGATGTCCCCCTCTGAACGCGGAACGCTGGGTATAGCCATATCTGTTGTAGTCTCATCGAAATTGCTCGTACCCCATAGTTTGAAGTAGCTCAAACGGCCATGAAATATGAGGTCATCGGTGATCTCCCCTTTGAGGTTGAGACGAAGACGTGTTGACCATATCTCGTCTTTGTCTGCGTCATCCTCAACCCCGCTCGCAACGGTGTCCTTGAATCTGAAGCTGTCCAATCTGGATCGAAGCTCCCCTCCTATGGTAATTCTATCGAG
>JAXHTA010000649.1:0-2047 GCA_034190285.1 Thermodesulfobacteriota bacterium
GAAACGAGTTGCGTTCTGGTAACGGACTCAAGATATATATCAGAGGCTGGTGAGGAGGCGAAAGATTTTGAGACCAGGACCCTGGAGCAGGGAATAATCGATGGTTTTCCTGACCTTATGAGTAATATTGGAACCGAGGCCCTGGGTTTCGACGAAGACTATTTGACATGGGGCCTGCATCGCCAACTGACTGAGAAACTTGCCAAACTTTCCCCTCCTGTTCGTCTTTTGCCCTTGAATGGTGTGGTTGAAGAGATGAGAATGGTGAAGGATCCCCAGGAGATCAGGGCCTTGGAGACATCCGCGGGCCTGATCTCGGTAATCCTGGATGAGGTTGAGGCGAAACTCAAGCCCGGCCTGACAGAAAAGGAGGTGGCTTGGCAGATTCAGGGTCTGGCCCGTGAGTTGGGGGCGGAGGATTTGGCATTTCCTCCCATAGTGGCCTCTGGTCCTAACAGTGCCCTACCTCACGCCGCGGCCACTGAACGAAAGATTGACCTCAATGAACCGGTTATCTTGGACTTGGGAGTAAAAGTGGATGGGTATTGTTCCGACATGACAAGGACCTTTTTCTTGAGTGGACCGGGACCCTATTTTAGAGAGGTTTATAGAACCGTCCGTCAGGCCCAGCTTGCCGCGCTGGACGAGATTCGACCCGGGGTGAACAGCAATCACCCGGACGCGATAGCCCGGCAAGTTATCAGTGATGCTGGATTTGGAGAGTATTTCGGTCATTCCGTGGGGCACGGTGTTGGGCTCGCTACCCATGAGAGGCCAAGGCTGGGTCCGTCGAAACCGACAAGACTTGAAAAGGGGATGGTGGTAACCGTGGAGCCTGGGATTTATATCCCGGGCAAGGGTGGTGTTAGGCTTGAACAGATGGCCGTCATCGAGGAGGACGGCCCAAGAGTCCTGAGTACGAACCGCCATCTCTATGACTTCTTCCTTTGACGAATCGGGATTCTAGTAGAATATGGATAACGCGGCGGATCAATTCATAAGTTATCTCAGGGTCGAAAGGGGCCTTGCAGATAATACGGTCGAGGCCTACAGTAAGGATTTAATGGGGTTCTTTCAGTTTCTGGAAGAGAAAAGGCTTTCTTTCTCTGATGTATCCCGGGAACACATAACGGAATATGCGAGTAACCTGGGTAAAAGCCTGTCTCCCAGGAGTGTGGCCAGGAATATCTCTTCATTGAAGATGTTTTTCCGTTTTCTTGTTTCAGAAGGCAAGGTCAGGGACAATCCTGCCAGGCTTTTGGAAGCACCGAGGCTCGGCCTCAGGCTGCCTGAGGTTTTGGGGCAGAGCGAAATCGAACAGCTCATCCCCCGGTCTGATTCATTTAATTCCAGGGGATCGAGAGATCGTGCCATGCTGGAACTCCTCTATGCAACAGGATTAAGGGTCTCGGAACTGGTGAATCTAAAGGTCTCAAGTATTAACCTGGAGGCAGGCTATGCCAGGACCATCGGAAAAGGCTCAAAAGAAAGGTTGGTTCCCATCGGAGACAAGGCTATTGAGGCCGTCAAGGACTACCTCTCGAGTGGACGCCTGCAACTTGCTAAGGGTCGTAATTCCCCTCACCTTTTCTTGACTTCGAGGGGAAGTCCAATGACCCGACAGGGATTTTGGAAGACCATAAAAAAATATGGGCGAAAGGCAGGCATCAAGAAGAAGGTTACACCACACAGCATCAGGCACTCATTTGCCACCCATCTTTTGGAAGCAGGTGCTGACTTGAGGTCGGTCCAGGTTATGTTAGGCCATGCAGATATCTCCACGACCCAGATTTATACCCATGTAACAAGGGAACGGTTAAAGGAAGTTCATGAAAAATGCCATCCCAGACCGTAGGGAAGCGGCAGGATGGAATGACCGGATAGACGGATGGGCAAGGTTATTTATCTGGAGGCGAGATCAAAAGGGTCTATTGACAACCTCATTACCTCCGAGCCGTTGGAGTTTCGGCGGTCGAATTGGGGGACCGCGCATTACGTCCAAATGCTGAAATCCCAATCCGTCAATCTGGAATATCGTCGCGAAGAG
>JAXHTA010000065.1:0-12195 GCA_034190285.1 Thermodesulfobacteriota bacterium
CCGAAGCCACTCACCACGCACAGTGCCTTTGGCGGCTCTTGGGGTCCGGAGCTCAAATTCGCCGGCTATGATGCCGTAATCATCGAGGGCAGAGCTGATAGCCCGGTATATATCTGGATCCATGACGAAAAGGTAGAAATCAGAGACGCCTCTTTTCTTTGGGGTCAGGACGCCTTTGTTGCCCAAGAGCAGATAAAAAGGGAATTGGGTGACGTGCAGATCAAAGTGGTATGTATAGGGTCGGCAGGAGAGAACCTGGTTCGTTTTGCCTGTATTATGCATGAAACCGGTCACGCGGCAGGCCAGGGTGGATTTGGATCAGTTATGGGGAGCAAAAACCTCAAGGCCATCGCTGTAAGAGGAACAGGTGATGTAAAAATAGCAAAGCCGGAGGAGTTCATGGGCATATGTGCTGAAGCGAATAGCCTGCTTACTATGACTGGAGGGAATCCGAAAAGTGTATCATGGGTAAAAGGAATCAATCCATTGCTAACTTCTCTTCACGGGCACCACAGGAGATACAACCTGATCGGAGTCCTGGCTCCTAAACTTGCCGAATATGCAAAAGACAGGGCAGGTTGCTGCCACCTCAAATGTTATGATTACATCGAAATCCCGGAAAGGGCCGCCGGCATTGCGATGTGTATACAGTACTTTTATTCCATTGTTGGGTGTGATGGGGCGGTTTCCTTTTTGGCCAAGGACCTTGCCGACAGGTATTCAATAAATGCCTTTGAACTTTTTTTTATGATTCCCTGGCTCAGGGCCTTACATAGTGAAGGAATTATATCTGAAGAAAATTCAGGCATACCGTTCTCTGCCTATCCAAATGAGGAATTCATTTCCACTTTACTTCGAAAAATCGCCTACAGAGAAGGCTTTGGCGAGGTTCTGGCAGAAGGTGTACCAAGGGCTGCTGAACATTTAGGCGTGTTTGAGAATCTATCCAGGAAGGAATTCATAGAGTTTTGCGCCCTCCCGCCGGAGAGAGTAATTGCATTTAATTCATACGGTGGGCATGGCTTCTGCGGCCACTATGATGCCCGTAATTTTATTGTAGACGGTCTTCTCTGGGCAATGCATACGAGAGATCCGCACAATGATCAGCACGATTATATAATATTGACGTTCTGGAGCGGGCTGGACTTTGACGAGCAGAAGGCAATAGCAAAGACCGTGTTTGGCTCTGAAAAGGCCGTTCACCCGCCCGGAATGCCCAAATACGATGAGCATGAAGCAAGGGCCGCCATCACAGTTCAGAACCGGAGTTATCTTAAGGATTCTCTGTCCCTTTGTGATTGGGCCTGGCCCATAATTGTTAGTCCATTTGCAGAAAGGACCCCACCCTATATTGGTGACACTTCTTTAGAAAGCAGGCTGTTTTCTAGCGCGACCGGAATAGAACTGAGTGAAGAAGAGTTGTTTAAGTTAGGTGAAAGAAATTTCAACCTGGCAAGGGCGGTGATGGCAAAGGAGTTAGGAGGCGGGGACCTATCAGTTGTCCACGACAACCTTCCGGACCATATTTTTGAAAACCCTAATCCTTCTACCTCGACTCCGCCTGTTGATAGAAGCAGGTTTGAGGACCTGAAAATGATATACTACAATTTGAGAGGCTGGGATGAAAAAACAGGAATGCCAGGCCGTAAAAAGCTAAAGGAGCTTGATCTTGAAGATGTTGTCCCTGTAATTGAGAGAAATCCTTAAATAAGGTTTGAGGTGGGCTATGACAAGCACAGGTGCCAGGTCTCTTTTTGTTTTTATTTTTTTCATAACCCTTATATTTCTGGGGTGTAGTCCCGACGTGGAAGAAGACAGGTCTTCTGAAAAAGAGAGAATCGCAAACGTCAAGGTATTCAAGGTCCAAAGAGGTGATTTGGCCTCTTATATTTCAGCCACGGGGACCCTGGCTCCCGGTCAGGAGGCGCGAATCGGTCCAAAAGTGGAGGGACGTATTGAAAAGATATATGTAGATGAAGGGGACTTTGTAGAAAAGGGAAAGGAACTTATCAAACTCGAACAGGAAACCTACTTTATTGATGAAAATAGGGCAAAAGCAACATTAAATACTGCAAGGGCCTATCTGGAAAAGGTTGAAGTCAACCTGAAGAATGTAGCAAAAGACTGGAACAGGTTAGCTTCCCTTTATAAAGAAGGGACCGTCTCCGAACAAAGGTTCGATAAAATAGATACGGAATACACTGCCGCCCAGTCTGAGTTGAATCTGGCAAAGGCAAAGGTGAAAGAGGCGGATGCAAACCTTGCGATGGCGAAACAACACCTTAAAGAGTCCGTAACCTATGCCCCGTTTTCGGGCTTTATAGTGGAAAAGCTCATGGAAGAGGGAGAGGTCTCCAACTGGGTGACATATCAGTGGGATGTGCTTCATCTCCAGGACATAAGTAAGGTGAAGATAGAATGTCCTATAGCCGAGACCAAGATTTCTTATCTTTGTCCGGGTAAAGATGTCAGAATTGAGGTGGATGCCTTCCCAACAGAGGTCTTTACAGGCGGAATAACCGCCATTAATCCCAGGGTGGATCCCAACAGCCGGACCTTTATAGTCAAGATTGAAATACCAAATCAAGACTTCGAGCTCAAGGCCGGCATGTTTGCACGTGTTAAGATAGCCGAGGAGGAAAAAAAGCAAGTCATACTGATTCCTAAAGAAGGCCTTCTGGTAAGCGGAGAAAAGCATATGGTCTTCAAAATTGAAGAGGACCAGGCCACGCCTCGAACAATAGAAATAGGTATCAGCGACGGTCGACTAGTAGAGGTAATAGAAGGATTGGAAGAAGGAGAATTAATAGTCATAGAAGGGCTCTATGCCTTAAAAGAGGGCACCCGGGTCAGGGTCTTCTAATGAGAGGAAAAAATGAAACTGCCAAGGTTTTCCGTTGATCGGCCTGTAACCACAGCCATGCTGTTTATGATAGCCATAGTCATGGCGGTTATATCACTTGGCCGAATATCGGTGGACATGTTTCCTGATATAGATTTTCCGGTCGTGCTGATCATAACGGAGTATCCGGGCGTGGCTCCCGAGGAAATAGAAACCCTGATCACTGAACATATTGAGGAACAGGTGGCCATAGTGGATGGAGTGTCCAAGATAAAGGCCGCCTCCCTCGAAGGCCTTTCCATGTTCATGGTGGAGTTTGAGTGGGGCACCAATCTGGACCTGGCCGCCCAGGACGTAAGAAACAGGATAGACATCGCCCTTGGGTTTCTACCGGATGATATCGAACGTCCATTGGTGATCAAGTGGGATATGGATATGCTGCCTGTGATCTACTATGGTGTGCTGACCAAGACAGGACGGGACCTGAGAAATCTGAAGAAACTCTTGGAAGATACCGTGGAAAAAAGGTTGGAGTCTCTGCCCGGGGTGGCCTCAGCAACAATCATGGGAGGGTATGAAAGGGAGATAGTAATTGAACTCGACAGGGAAAGGTTGAGGGCTCATAATCTGTCCCCCTTACATGTACTGGAAACCGTGAATGCCCAGAACTTGGATATTCCAGGTGGACACATTACCAGAGGAGGGAACGAACTGGTCATACGGACCTTGGGGAAGTATAGAGACATTGATGAGATAAGGGATACTATTCTCTCAGTAGAAAACGGACTCGCCGTCTATGTCAGGGACGTGGCCGAGGTATGGGATGGACACAAAGAGATAAGGAATTACGCCAGAACAAATGGATTGCCGTCGGCCCTGATTATGGTGAATAAAGAGCCCGGCTCCAATACCATAAAGGTGGTGGACGAAATAAAAAGGGAATTGTATGAAATAGAAAAGACCCTTCCCCCTGACATTGAAATAGTAAGGAACTACGATACCTCGAGTCTAATAAGGGCATCAGTATCACAGCTAAAGGAGAGTGCTGGCTGGGGTGCTTTATTTGCCATAGGAGTAATATATATCTTTTTGTGGAACCTAAGGTCTACCTTCACCCTGGCCCTGACCATCTTTATTTCCGTTGCCGCCACCTTTATCCCCATGTATTTTTTTGGCTATACAATAAACATGATGACCCTGTCCGGACTCGCCCTGGCCATCGGGATGATGGTGGACAATGCTATTGTGGTCCTGGAGAATACCTTCCGGCATATGCAGGAAGGGAAGGATGGAAAAGAGGCAGCCCTGGCAGGCACCTCTGAGGTAGGAATGGCGGTTACCGCTTCCACCCTTACAACAGTCGTGGTTTTCCTGCCCATGGCCCTTTCCACCGGCCTTTTCGGCATAATAATCCGGCCCCTGGGGGTAACCGTGATCTTCGCCTTGTTGGCCTCTCTTCTGGTGGCGCTCACCCTTGTCCCCATGATAACCTCAAGGGTATTTAGAAAGACGACTCAAAGAAAAGAGAGCCGGATATTTTCTTATATAAGGGGGACTTATAGAAAACTCATTTCCTGGACCCTGCATCATCGTTTTTTGACCATTCTATCTGCCATTATTGTGTTTGCCCTGAGCACATATCTTTTGAAGTTTGTGGGCACTGAATTCATGCCCAAGCTGGATGAAGAGGCATATACCTGTGTGATCAAACTCATCCCTGGCACGTCTTTGGAAGAGACAAGCAAGTTTACCTATGAGATAGAAAAGGCAATAATGGACCAGCCGGAATTTGACTCTGTTCTGTCTTTTGTGGGTGCCAGTGATGCAACTACCGTGGATATGGTGTTCGGCGTGGGGCCTGAGAGTGTGAATGAGGCCGTACTATACTGGAACCTTATCCCAAAAGGAGAGAGAAAGAGGAGCGGGCAGGAATTCATAGAAAGTATCAGATCAAAGGTTCCCCAACTCGATGGAGCAATAGTCTATTTCATGGATACCCTCGATTGGTTTGCCGCTGGCGGCGAGATGCCGGTACAGGTGAAGGTGTTCGGAAAGGACAGAAAGCAGTTGAGGAGAATTGGAGATAATATTTCCGCAGAGATTAAAGATATAGAGGGTGTCTGTGACATAGACAACAGCCTCCGAATGCGCAGGCCTGAATTTCAGATTGTGGTGGACAGAGAAAAGGCCTCCCGGATGGGCATTACCGTGCAGGATATTGCAGGCGCAGTGGAAGTCGCCTTTCTGGGCAAAGAGGCATCCACAAAATACCGTGAATCCGGGGATGAGTATGATATCAGGGCGAGATTCAAGGAACCTTTCAAAAGTACCTTCGAGGATCTCAAGGATGTTGTGATATCATCACCCATGGGTTTCCAGGTTCAATTAAGTGATATCGCCAGGGCAAGTGAAGGGAGGGGCCCGGCCAGGATCGACAGGGAAGAACAGGAAAGAGTGGTAACCGTGAGCGCCAATGTATTTGGTCGCGACCTGGGAAGTGTCATGAAGGATGTGAGGAGTCGAATAGACAACCTGCCGCTGCCGGAGGGCTACTATCTTAAATATGGTGGCACCTATGAGGACATGAAGGAGATGCAGGCCTCTACCGTGGCGGCGCTGGCCTTAATCATCCTCCTGGTTTATATGGTTCTTGCCTCACAGTTTGAGGCATTGCTTCATCCCCTTGTGATTATGCTGACCGTGCCTTTTGCCCTGATCGGAGTGGTCTTGTCCCTTATCCTGAGCGGAACCACCCTTTCCCTTACTTCATTTATCGGCCTTCTGATGGTGGTGGGAGTCGTAGTCCAGAACGGCATCCTCCTTGTTGATTATATTAACCAGCTGCGGGCCAGGGGGATGGAGATCAATGAGGCTATTGTGCAGGGCGGGGCCGTAAGGATCCGGCCCATACTGATGACCGCAATAACCACAATATTCGCCTGTATTCCCATGTCATTGTCTCAGGGTGAAGGTGCGGAACTGTTCTCGCCGATAGGCATAACGATACTTGGAGGGTTGTTAACGAATACATTCCTCACCCTCCTTGTAATGCCAGCCCTTTACAGCTCATTCGACGGTATGGTTGTGCAAATAAAGAGGAGGTTTAAAACGTGATGAAAAAGTCAGCTGAAGGTTTTTCGGACGCACTGCTGGATCTTTCCGCGAAGCTTTCCTTGGTTTGGGTAAAAGAAGAAGGAGACAATCCGGAAGGCACTGAAGAATATAGAGGATTATTCAAATTGTTCCCTGAGCTCGAAGGGCTATTCCAAAAGGGGGCGCGCAATGACCCCCAAGAATATTCCCGGACAGTTGCCCATATCTTTCATACATTGGCAGTGTACAACCGGCTCAACACATCTTCTTTCCCCGAAAGCGGAGTGGATGATAGTGAAATCAGCAAGCTGGCCGAATTGTCAGAATCCATCGCGAGGATCAACCCATCAATCATGCCCCTTATACTGTGGCTTCATGACATAGGCAAATTTGAAGGGACTGGAGACCATACCGAACAGAGTGCTCGAATCATAAGCGAGGGAAAGCTGTTGAGGGAGAAGGGGCTTACCGGGGAAGAGGTTTTATTGATCACAAAGGTCATCCAATATCACCTCTTGATCGGTCCCCTTTATTCCGGAGAGATTTCATATATGTCCTTTGGGTTGCTTTTGGAAGATGAGGATTTCCGTCCCATTTTGAGAAAAGAGGCATTGTCGGAACTCTTTACACATTCCTTGATCCTTTTTACTATGATCGACATCTGGGCCTACCCTTATAACACAAGGGCCGTATCGGCTTTTATGATCAGGGACTACTTGAGGATCGGCAAAGAGCTTAAGTCTGCATTGATTAGCGGCCCATCTCGGGAAGAAACTTACAGTAAGCTGGAAAAAAAGGCAAAAGACAGCACAGATTGGCGTCTCTTCTGTTTCATGGGAGCCTTTACCCGGATGTATTCAAAACCCCATTTGACTCCCGAGTTTTACAGAAAAAAGATGATCCAGGGGGCCGGAGATTTCAGGGGAGTTGATCTGTCACCCGAAGACTGGAATGAATTCAAGTCCGGGGAGTTGAGCAGGTTTCACCTCATGCAGTTCAAGTACGCACTTGCCACTATTTGTTCCCTGGCCTTCGGGAGCACTGATGTCTTTAAATCAGAGTGGGCCCAGGATCATCCGCTGAATCCAAAAACCTTCGACCTTCTGGTATCTCTAAACCGAAAAATATTGCTGGAGGAAAAACAAAGAGAAATTTCTATCAATGCTCTTTGGAACATAGTTTTTGTCGGCGCTCCAAATTATTTCAGGAAGACTGATCTGATTGACAGACTCAATGAGACAGGGGCAATAATGGCACTGGTCGAAAATGGACAAACCGGCGTAATTCAAGAAAAGAAAATCCATTCCCTTACCCTGGACCTCAAACCCTACTGGAAATACTTGAATGGATGAGCAACAACTCGCAACCAGAGTCAATCTCAGGAATACATCCGTCCTCGGAGCCGGCTTGCACACGAGGCGACTAGTAGACTACTAACGGATAAAGCCGAGAACTCGGGGCACAAAGGCACAAGACCGTTCTAATATCTTCTTTGTTCCTATGTGCCTTTGCAGCTTTGTTCCCGGATCATCCGTAAGGATATAACGGAAGTCTTCGCTTAAAGGCGATGATTTCTCCACCGTTCCCTCAAGGGGACAATGATACGGAGGACTGACTGCATATGCAAGATCTGAAAAGCATTATCAAAGAAAGACGAAGCATCCGTGACTTTCAGGAGAAAGAGGTCCCGGACGAACTCCTTCAGCAGATACTAGAATGCGTTCGCTGGGCCCCTTCATGGGCCAATACCCAGTGCTGGGAAGTTATCGTGTTGAAGGCCCGGGCCGGCAAGGAAAGACTTCGTGAGACCCTCCCAGAGATGAATCCGGCAAGAAGCGCAGTGATGCAGGCCCCTGTGGTCCTGGCGCTCTGCGGAAAACTGGAGACATCGGGATACTACAAGGATAAGGTCACGACGAAGTTCGGGGATTGGTTTATGTTCGACCTGGGGATTGCCACCCAGACCATTTGTCTGTCTGCGCACGATTTGGGCCTGGCTACGGTGATTGTGGGACTGTTTGACCACAACAGGGCGAGAGACATCCTTAAGGTGTCTCAAGGCCACGAACTGGTGGCATTGATTCCTCTGGGCTATGCCGCAAAGGATTCCGCCTCTCCCAAACGGAGAGAGGTCGGCGAGTTTACTCACTATGAGACATTTGTAACACATTAGCAAATGACCCCGACGCTACGCTTCAGGGTCACTTGCTATATTCTTACAGACATTTTAGCACAAATTTGAGATGATATTAGGTGGGTCGGTATGGCATATCGGTTATATGAATCAACCGCCTTCCACCTCTTAGCTTGTTGTTGACAGAAAGCGAAACCGCGTTCGAACTTTCTCTCTGGGAAGGATATTTGGCTATCAACATTCCTTGAGGTGATATTATGTTAACGGCTTTAGCACCGAGGACCGAGTTTTATGATGTTTGGACGAAATTTGTCGAGACAGGGGCCACCGAAGACGTACCGGAACACATTAGAATATCCTGGGAACGCTGCAGGGACATGGGGGTTGATCCGCTGAGGGAAATTTCTGCTGTTGAGTCAGCCCAGAAGGCCCTCTGCAGACCGATTGCCGAAAACCTTGATTTGCATCATCTCTTACGGTCCCACTACAAGGACCTGGAGGAGAAATTCGACATCGCCCCCTTTGTGATCCTTTTTGCTGACGCTGACGGGTATATAATATCGATCCGAGGCCATGAAGAAATACTGAAGATGTTGGAAACCTCAACTCTTAAAGAGGGAGTCAGCATCAACGAATGTCATATCGGCACTACCGCGCCAGGTGCGAGTCTTGTCGATCGAAGGCCGGTTACGGTTATCGCGGAGGAACATTATTTCCACGGATTCCATTGGGCCAGCTGTTTCTCGATTCCTATCTGGGATCATCATAAGAACATATTAGGCTGCCTGGATTTTACGAGCACATCCGGGTTCTCCAAAGAACTGAAGAGTCTGATCCCCCATTTCTGGCACACAGCCAATTCTCTGCAATTCGAGTTCTTCCTGAAACAAAAACTGGACTTTCTTGAATTCCACGATTCATATTTCCGGTCCACTTTTGAATATGCAAAAGAGATACTAATCCTGACAAACAGGAAAGGGTGCATTACGAATTTGAATTTATCGGCCCAGAAGGCATTAGGGACAGACCCAGGATCCGTCATAGGAAAAGACGTGAGGGGTCTCCTGGAAATAAATACTACCCCGTCCTCTTATTTCCACAGGAAAGGTATACAGTTTGTGAGGCTTTCCCGCCTGTTTGGAGATTCAGGGCCTTTTTCTGTAGAGACCATACCTATTCTTGACCAGAAGGGAGACGAAATAGCATACCTGTTGAAGCTGGAACAGGAGAGGACATTTGTAGCTCTACCTCCAATACCCGCCAATACTGCCCAATTTTGTTTTGAGGATATGATAGGCCAGTCTACCCATATCCGCCATGTGATTGAAACGGCCAAGAGGGTTGCCAAGACTTCATCCAACGTTCTCATTGAAGGCGCGACAGGAACGGGAAAGGAACTGTTTGCTCACGCAATCCATAGTGCAAGCAAACGCTGTGATGGGCCTTTTGTCGCTGTAAATTCCTGCGCTATCCCTCACGAACTTGTTGAAAGCGAGTTGTTCGGTTACGAAAAAGGTGCCTTCACGGGCGCAAAAAGAGAAGGAAACACGGGCAAGTTTGAACTGGCTAACAGCGGAACGATCTTCCTTGATGAAATTCATACAATGGATAAATCGGCTCAAATGAAGTTATTGAGGGTATTGGAGGACCGTAAGGTGACAAGGATTGGAGGAAGATCTTCCGTCCCCCTGGATGTGCGCATAATCTCGGCAACTTCAAAGAACCTTGAAGAAGAAACGGTGAAAGGCAGGTTCTTGGAGGCACTGTTCTTCAGACTGAACGTGGTAAGGTTGTCCGTTCCCTCCCTCACGGACTGCAGGGAAGATATTTATGAGCTTGTCAGGCACTTCATAGAAGAATTGAACAAGAAACTAGACAAGAGCGTTAAAGGACTTGCACCTGAGGTCATGAAGGTCTTTTCCAGATATTCGTGGCCCGGAAATGTCCGTGAATTAAGAAATTGTATTGAAAGCGCCTTCAATTTCTGCGATGGCGAGATCATAAACATAGAGCACCTGCCTGGGAGCATCCTGAGCAAGACACTGGAAGCCGCTCCGGAAGGTCAAGGACTCGACCACGTTACAAGAAGGCTGTTTATCGAGTCACTGAACCGTTTTGGCAACGTGAAAAAGGCGGCTCTTCATCTGGGTATTCCCAGAAGCACCTTCTACCGAAAAATGAAGAAATTCGGTCTTTCAATATGAGAATGTCATTCTCAATTTGGGAAATATTGCGGCGAGTTTTGGACCGTGATAACACAGAAATCGCAGTGTCTTTGGGCATTTTCTTTTTCATACCAATTAGTTGCAATCCATCCCCAACCCAGCCGTAGTTTAGGCATGTTCCTTGCTGAAAGCGGGGAGCTACTCGAAGGTGCCGGGGTCCCGTTTTCTCTTTAATCAATTTCAGGATTTCTCAAAATTAAACGTCTTGAGGCTTGGCCAATGTCCGAGAAGCCTCTCAAGACTGCTAAGGCTGGTTGTTGTCTCACGATCTTTTGCGAAAGGAGATAAATGACATGGGAGAGTATTCTACTGTGGGCAAAAGAACGCCCAAGTCCGACGCAGTACCAATGGCAACGGGTAAGGCCAAGTTTGCGGCAGATATAACCCTGGAGGGTATGCTCTATGGGAAAGTGCTTTACAGCCCCTATGCCCATGCGAGGATACTTAGTATCGATACCAGTAAGGCTAGGAGACTAAGGGGAGTGAAGGCAATCATGACAGGAAAGGACACCCCCAGAAAGCCTTATGAAATTGGATGGGGGCCTCCTCCTGAGGTTAAAGACACCTATATTCTTACCACAGACAAGGTCCGTTACACCGGCGATGCGTTGGCCGCCATAGCCGCCGTGGACTTGGACACGGCGGAGGAGGCCTTAGATCTCATCGAGGTGGATTATGAGATATTGCAGGTTGTCAATAATCTCGAAGAGGCATTGCGACCGGGAACTATTAAGATCCATGATTATGCTGAACAGAACACTATCCGTACGGTGACGGACGGATACGGCGATGTAGATAAAGGATTCAAAGAATCTGACTATATAAGGGAAGATGTATTCAAGTTTCCCATCACATCTTACATGATGCCTGAACCCCAGGGATGTATTGCCAGTTTTGATGCCGTTTCAGGCAGGTATACCTTCTGGTCTGGATTTGCATGGGTCTACATGTTCCGATCATGCGCCGCTATTCTGCTGGATGTACCTTATCATAGGATCAAGGTCATCACTTATAACTCGGGAGGTAGCTTTGGCGGCAGGGGATCATGGGTCTATCCCTCCCATCTATGTGCCGCTCTCCTTTCAAAACAGAGCGGTAGCCCTGTAAAGATCGTGAATAGCAGAGAAGAGGACTTCGCCCACAGGTGCGCCACACATGAATCGTCAGTAGCACTGAAAACAGGCGTAAAAAAAGACGGCACTCTGGTGGCGAGGGACGCCACCATCACCTATGATGTAGGCGCATATAGCGGATTTGAGGCCAGCATGGGAACTACACCCAATGCCTGCTGGTTCCATGCTCCCTATAGGGTCCAGAACCTCAAGGCCTCACTCTCGACTGTCTTCACCAACAAACCTCCCCATGGGCCATTCAGGAGTTATGGCAATCTGCAGCCACTGGCAGCCTGTGAGCTTCAGATGGAGATGATCGCCAAAGAGCTGGGCTTAGATCTGATGGACATCAGGCTGAAGAACTCTGTTCTGCCCCACACCAAAACTCCTTTTGAATGGGAGATACAAAGCTGCGGCATCAATGAATGCATTCAAAAAGCAGGCAAGGCCATTAATTGGGAAAAACAGGGAGAAAACTTGGCCCCGAACAGGGGCAAAGGAATCGGAACAGGCATGTTCAATTCTGTTCGTGGAGGCACACCGGACAACCCATTGACGGCCACCGTAGTTGTCAATGCCGATGGTACAGCGGACCTTATTGCTCAAGGATCGGATAGCGGCTCAGGCCAGTTCTTTGCAATGCGCATGATTGTGGCGGAAGAACTGGGGATACCGGTTGAAGACGTCAAGAAAGCCCATGTGGACACGGACATCAGCCTTGATAGACAGGGTGCTGTTTTCGTCACCATCTCCCTTATGGGGAGGGCGCCTCAAATAGCGGCAGTTGAT
>JAXHTA010000650.1:0-2042 GCA_034190285.1 Thermodesulfobacteriota bacterium
CCACAGATTCCGCTCCTCCCAATCCTTAACCTCCCCAATCAATAAGTACCAACAAAACACCCACAATATCTCGAATCGCTTCGAGAATGGACACCAATATCGAAACACAAATCAATCCACAGAAATGAGAGAAACCTCATGGCATACACACCAGAACTCTCACAGATAGGCAGTGCGACCTTGCGCAGGCTTGCTTGGCATTTTCAGAAACCTATGACCACATCTTTGGAATTGCTAATAGAAATGACCGCCACGAAAATGGCTCAGATGAGACCAGGAAAAGTTTCTCGTAGATGTCAAGACAACAGTATTTGCGAGGACTGTCCGTTCCTCACCAGGGTTTTAGTGGCTGGACAGGTTTTCCGGCGTGACACCGGAACAAAGGATGAAAACCGTCCGGGGCACGAGCTTACGACACAAAAACCTAAATATTATACGGCTCAATAACCTAAAATATGCTTGACCCAATAACCTAAATATGCTACGGCATAATAACCTAAAAAACATGCACCCAATAGGTAAAAGATGGCAACACCACAAGATAAGCTCGCAGAATCTCTTGCCGTTCTAAAAAAACTCCAGGACAAAGGCATTGTTGCAATTCATACAAAAGACATGACCCGTACACATCGGGAACGTCTGGTTAAGAACGGATTCATCAAAGAGGTGATGAAGGGATGGTATATCCCGGCCCGCCCTGAAGAACCAGCCGGGGAGAGCACTGCCTGGTATGCCTCATTTTGGGGGTTTTGTGCTGATTATCTTAACTCAAGATTCGGAGATCAGTGGTGCCTGTCCCCTGAACAGTCATTGAACATTCATAGCGGAAACTGGAATGTCCCAGGACAGTTGCTTGTTCGTACCCCAAAGGGAGGGAACAAGCCCATGTCACTTCTCCACGAAACATCGATAATGGATGTGCGCCTGAAATTGCCGGAAAAGAGCGACATAGAACGAAAAGAAAATTTGCAGATTATGAGCCTGCCCGCTGCATTGATTTCATGCGCCCCCGGCTTCTATTCAAATGGTGCTGTAGAAGCCCGAGCTGCGTTGGCAATGATTTCTGACGCTTCCGAGATTTTACACAAGCTCCTTGAAGGTGGACATAGCACCGTAGCCGGAAGGCTTGCAGGGGCATTCAGAAATATTGGGAAAAATCTTATTGCCGACAACATCATCGAGACAATGAGAGCTGCCGGATATAGCATTTCAGAGAATGACCCTTTTGAGGAAAAACCTGCTATTATTTTTAGTGAGCGCGAGCTTTCCCCATATGTCAACCGGATACGGATGAACTGGGCAGGGATGCGCGATGTTGTCCTTGAAAACTTTCCGCAAGCCCCTGCAATACGCCAGAGCACCGATGAATATCTTAAACATGTTGATGATATATATGTGACTGACGCCTATCATTCACTTTCTATTGAGGGATATCGCGTTAGTGAAGAACTTATTGAACGTGTTCGCTCCGGGAATTGGGACCCGGAAACAAACCGCAAAGATAAAGAATACGCAGATGCCCTGGCTGCTCGTGGTTACTGGCAGGCTTTTCAGGCGGTAAAGAAAAGCTTGGTAAAAATTTTGAATGGTGACTCTTCTGGGGCAGTGGCGGGTAATGATCACTCCATATGGTACCGAGAACTATGTGCCCCAAGTGTAAGCGCAGGCATTACAGCCGCATCTGACCTTGCGGGTTACCGCAACCAGCCTGTCTATATCCGAAAATCGATGCATGTCCCCCCCCGCCATGAAGCGGTTCGCGATCTTATGCGGGCATTCTTCACTCTTTTAGAAAATGAAAAAGAACCGGCAGTAAGGGCAGTTTTAGGTCACTTTTTCTTTGTATATATTCACCCTTATATTGATGGGAATGGCCGCCTGGGGAGATTTCTGATGAATGTTATGTTGGCAAGCGGCGGTTATCCATGGACAGTTATTCCGCTTGAAACCCGGAATGATTACATGGCCGCTCTGGAAAAGGCGAGCGCAAGACGGAATATTGAACCGTTTTCCAAGTTTTTAGCTGAACTCGTTCAAAAAAG
>JAXHTA010000651.1:0-2042 GCA_034190285.1 Thermodesulfobacteriota bacterium
CTTTATCAGAAACATCATGACGGTAGGATTGGAAATGTGCACTGAAGCTGTTCACGAAAGACATAAAGCGCCTGCCGACGCTGCCAAGCGCCGTTGGAGGGGTTGCATAATATCTCCTCCCCTCTTCAGTAGAATGTCTTATTTGGCGTTAACATCATGAATATTTTATATAATTTTCTCCCCGAAAGAGCAAGGATTATATTTACAAAGTCAAAGCAGTGTAATCGTACCAGCCATACATAAACAACAAATTGTGATACCATCTTCGTTTAGCTAATCTAATACTCGTGGCTTGGGTCATTCCAAGCGGGTCAACTATTGGTTCAGACCAGTAATAATAGGTGTTATAAAGAAGGGCTTCTTCTAAAGTAAATAGGTCTTCGTTTACTCTGGGTGATGTAAAAAACCTGTGTCTCTCATGGCCATATGGTTCGCAATCTGGTTCACAGTAATGATGCATTAGATTATCGGCAATAGAATCTTTTGTAAAAAAATGATAATTTGAAAATTCTGCAATTCCTGTACTATCAGAAGAACTATATCCCTCGCCAGAGCGATTTGCATCAAAGAAGTCAAAGAATAGCTTTTCTGATTTTACAATTACATCCCAGGGGATAATAGTAGAGGACCAGAGGGGACTACTAAAGTTATGTTTTTTAGCATAGTATTCAAAACCTCCAACAACCTCAAAATTACTTAAAGGGTGAGCGTCATTTCTGGTATGCTCTGGCTGTCCTGCATCCTGGACAAGATGCATAAGTTGGCCCAAGGATCTAAAAAGCACCGCAAAACACCGATCCCTCTCTTTTTCATTCATATTAGACTTACCTTCAATACCGCCAATACCATCTAACTCAGAGCTATCTCCAAAAAGGGCTGCATAAAAATATTTCCTTGCCATAACCCAGGAAAAGTAGTTATCATCGCTTATTGTAAAATCTGATATAGGAGGATCAGGGTCTTCCGGATCTTCCGGGCATCTATTATAGCTTGCGTTTTTATTTTGCAAATACACGAAATCGCGAAATGTTATATATCTCGTGGTGTTAGAGCAATTCCATAATTTTGTCGTGTGTCTACAAATTTGGGCTATTTCGAAGGGGTATTTTCCAGGTGGAGGATCTGCTTTGGAACCTTAATATCCAGTGTTTTAAGTATGTTATTGGTTTAAGCCGAGATTTCGTTTCGCAAATGCACACGCTGGTTTAAATTAAAAAGTTTTGCGACCTGAAGAGCATCCAGTGCGCGGCGAATTTGGCCCCAGGGCCTGCCACAGGCTCGCTCCGCAAGGCGTTCTATCATCAGTGCCAGCACGCAGATCTTTACATGGGTTTCAATCCTGCGGGAGAGCCAATGATACATGGGCATCATCTTGATTTGAGTACGCTTCAAAGAACGAAAGCAACGCTCAATGACCATCAGCCCCTTGTAGCCGCAGGCGGCATCCTCCAGAGTGATGGTGTCGTCATTGGTTTCGATCACCCATTTGCCGTCATACTTTTCTGCCTCTCGGATAGCCGCCCGATCGATTCGGATCTGCTTGCCTTTGGTAATGCGCAGATACCGCTTGAAGCGGCGGGAAGCCAGCAACTCGATGGCCCACTGCGCTGTGGCTGATTTGTCCCGATGACTGTCCAGTTTCGCCTCCAGCAACTCCCGATCATCCGGCGGTGCTTTTGCTGGCGTTCGGCCTCTTTGGGATTGTAGCAAAGGATATAGCGTTTTCGCCGCTCACCGTCGCCGACAATGACCTCTTTGGCTTGCAGGTTGTCTTTAAAGACCGTGTACCGGCCGCGCTTACTGAGCACATCTGTTTTGATCTCGGCAACACTGGCCATCCGGCAGGCCAGCAAGTATTTGCCGCAAGCCTTGGCCAACTCGGCACGGTTGTCTTCGGAGTTCATGCCCGAATCAGCGACAAACAAAGCGCGGCCCAAGTTCCACCCCCGCAGGTCCGAGCGCACTTTGGCTACCGTGTTCACATCGGCTGTGTTTCCGGGCAGCACCCAGCTTCGAACCGGAATGCCTTCACGGGTCACCGC
>JAXHTA010000652.1:0-2042 GCA_034190285.1 Thermodesulfobacteriota bacterium
CGTTTACATAGGAAAGTCCGCATTCAAGGGCCAGGTTTTTTTGCTTGCTTTCAAAAAACTGATATCCTAAACCCGCCCCGACTGCCGACCTGAGATTGAGGTCCTTGAATTCGTCTTCCTCAAAGTCTGCAGAAGTGTAGAAGAACCATTTCTTGGTCAAGAAATGATCGTAACTCATGTACAATAGCCAATTATCGGCTGTCTTCTCGTCGGATTCTTCTTCTCGGTTCGCTTCAGCTCCCACGGTATACCTGTTCTTTTCCGTTCGGGCCTCCAGTTTCCCGTCCAACGTATAGGCATCTGATTCTGTATTGCCCTTCTTGATATCCAGTCCCGCGTTGACACGTCCGGTAAACTTGACTGGCGGTTCAGCGGGCGGATTTATGCCTCCTACCTGACCGGGGGTAAATAACAAGGGTGCTGCGAGTTGATCCGTTGTGAGTTGCAACTTGCCTGTTTCAGCGGTTTGAAGAATACCACGGGCGGAAATCTCGCCTTCAAGCACCACTTGCACCGGGGAATCCGTTTTGAGGGCTTCCACATCCTCCCATTTAATCTGAATATCTCCAGCGTAAGAAGTGTTGAACAGAAGTATATTGTCCTCCATTTTGACTATTGCACCGGTAAGGCGATCGCCATTTTTCATCTGCAATTCATCGGCCAACGAAACCCTACAGGTCCAGACCGTGAACAAAACACAGGCAATTACCATTACTCTATTCAGTCTCAGGAAACTGAATTCTTCCATTTTGCAGACCTCAACTCCTCGCCTCCACTGGCAACGACAAGGGCTTCGCAATCAGGTATCGAATTAATGAAACGGATGCCATCAACAGGATTCATTACGAAGACACTGGTTGAAAGGGCATCAGCTGCCATGGCCGTCTTGGCCAAAACCGACACGCTGGCGCTCAAGCCTGGGGATATCCCCGTCCTGGGGTGCACAATGTGGTGAAACATCTTTTCCCTGTCAAAATAGACCTCATAGTTCCCGGATGTGGCAATGGCCCCGTCGGTCATGTGGACAATATCCGGATATTGTCTCTTTTTCCAGGGATCCTGTATGGCCACGGTCCAGGGTTTCTTATCCCTTTTCACTCCCATGGCCCTTATATCCCCTCCGGCATTGATCAGATAATTATTTATTTGCTGACCAACAAGAACTCCGGATGCCCCGTCAACAATATAGCCCTTTGCAATCCCATCCAGGGTAATCCCCATACCGGGATCTTTAAACCGGATCATTGGACCTTTGAGTTCAATCCTGTCCGCACCAACTAATGCCAGTGCCTTTTTTAGTTCGATCTCCGAAGGCGGCGTGTTTTTTCCGTCCGCGAAACTCTCCCTGAACAGATCGACTATCGGTTTGACCGATACATCAAAGGCCCCGTTACTTAAATGAAAATAATCCTGTGCCCTGGCAACCACCTGGGCCACTTCGGGGGGAGCGTCCTCAAGAAATCCCTCCTGGTTCAGGCGGGCCACGGCCGTGGTTTGATCAAAACGGTTCACCAACCGGGTTAACCGATCTATTTCTTCAAATGCCTGCCCCATTGCCTCTTCTGCTTTGTCCCTGGACGAATGGATAAGGGTCATTGAGACAAAGGTGCCCATGGCTAACCTGGTCTTAGAGACCTTATAAGATTTCCGGTTAAATTTAACTGTTTCGGCCGCGGCGGGCAAAACGCCTGCCGATGCAAGTCCCAAACCTGCCACGCCGGAGAGCTTCAAGAAATATCTACGATTCATGCTCCCATATGTCCTGGGCAAAGGGGCCTTCTTTTTCATCTCGTATTCCTCCACTATTAAAATATAAAACCTGTTCCGGACCTCAATATTCAGAGGGCATTTGTTTGAGCTGGGCTAACGAAAACACAGGGCCATCCTTGCACACATACTTATCTCCTATATTGCAGCGACCACACATGCCGATACCGCATTTCATGCGCATTTCAAGTGAAAGGATGATCCTTTCCGGCGGAAACCCCAGTTTTTCCAGGACCGGTTGTGTGAACTTTATCATGATGGGCGGGCCGCATACG
>JAXHTA010000653.1:0-2041 GCA_034190285.1 Thermodesulfobacteriota bacterium
CGTGATAGCTGATCATCTTGTGGTTCAGATAATGTTGGGCAAGATAATCAAGATTATGCTGTCTGAGGCCCGGATTGATGACATAGGATGCTATCATGGTGTCAAAATGGATCCCTTTCAGGGTCACACCATGCTGCCTTAGCACCTCTGAGTCATATTTTATGTTCTGACCCACCTTTTGAATCCGTTCATCCTCCATTACATCCTTCAGGACTTCAAGGGCTTCTGCCCAGGTAAGCTGCGATGGAGCACCCAGATAAGAGTGCGCAAGTGGCAGATAGTATGCCTCGAATCCCTTGCAGGAAAAAGAGATCCCAACCAGTTTTGCCAGAAGGGGATTGCGGCTCGTGGTCTCAGTATCAATTGACACGAAGCCGGATTCCCTTATTTGTCTCACCAGGTCCGTCAATGCCTCCTTTGAAAGACACAGACTGTAAGACGTGGGCTCTTCCTGCCGTGAAGCAAACTTCTCCCATAGGCCCCTGAATTCGTGTTCTCGGAATATCTTGGCCAGTTCTTTATCTCGGGCCTTGCCGATCCTGAGCTGCTCGATACCCTCGTCAATGGGCACATGCCGATCTATTGTAACCAGCCTCTTACTCAAAAAGGCCGCCTCCCGGAATTTCTTAAGATTTTCTTCCAGCCTTTTCTTGCCTATATCGTCCAAATGATCAAACACATTTTCAAAGGACCCAAATCTTTTTATAAGATTCACCGCCGTCTTTTCTCCCACGCCAGGGACCCCGGGGATGTTGTCCGTGCTGTCCCCTGAAAGACCCATCACATCGATGAATCTCTCCGGCTCAAATCCATAAGCCTTTTTCAAAGACTCATAGTCGGCAACCGAGTCCTTCATGGTATCCCACATGGATATGTTTGGTGTGATTACCTGTCTGAAATCCTTATCTCCCGTAACCATAACCACCCTGAAGCCCTTTTCTTCATACGCCCTGGCAAGTGTACCGATGATATCATCGGCCTCAAATCCCTCTTTTTCAATCATCTTTATATTCAAGTTTTCCACGATCGATTTAATGACCGGAATTTGTGCAGCCATATCCTCAGGCATTGGAGGTCGGTTGGCCTTATACTCTGAATATATCCTATGTCTGAAGGTGGGACCTTTGGAGTCAAAGACAATGGCAAAATACTCTGGCTCCATGTCAACAAGAAGCTTCAGAATCATTTTTGTGAAACCGAAAACGGCGTTCGTGGGAAAACCTTTGGAATTGGAGAGGTTCTTTATGGCGTGATAGGCCCTGTGAATATATGAACTGCCATCAACGAGGAATACTACTTCTCTGTCTTGAGGCATAGTCCTGTTATACCTCAAAAATCATGGGACCGCCATCTGTTCGGTCCCCCGAAGGTTTGATCTTATGTAAACATCTTGAGCGAGAGCTGAAAGCTCCCTTACTTGGCATATTCCACGGCCCTGGTTTCGCGAATCACGATCACCTTAATCTGCCCCGGATAGGTCAGCTCTTTTTCAATCTTCTTTGCAATATCCTTGCATACGATGAAGGACTCATCATCACCAATGATTTTTCCTTCAACAATAATGCGGATCTCGCGCCCTGCCTGAATGGCATAGCATTTATTGACCCCATCAAACGACATGGCGATCTTTTCAAGCCCTTCCAGCCTCTGAACATAGGACTCCAGCATTTCCTGGCGCGCTCCGGGCCTTGCACTGGACAACGTATCTGCTGCTTGAACCAAGACATCCAATACGGAATCGGGCTGAACTTCCTCATGATGAGAACTAATAGCGTGAACTACCTGGTTTGATTCACCATATTTCTTTGCCAGATCGGCCCCGATCAGTGCATGAGGGCCTTCCACTTCATGATCTACAGCCTTTCCGATGTCGTGGAGCAGTCCGGCTCTCTTGGCCTGTTTCACGTTTAATCCGAGTTCGGCCGCCATTACTCCGCAGGCGAAGCTGACCTCCCTTGAATGCTGAAGCACATTCTGGGCATAACTTGAACGGTATTTTAGCCGGCCGATGAGCTTTGTGAGTTCATGGTTAATCCCGTGG
>JAXHTA010000654.1:0-2041 GCA_034190285.1 Thermodesulfobacteriota bacterium
GGAGGCTGCCTTATGGAGCTTACCTGTTATCTCTCCTAATCTCTTTCTGATCCTAAAATATGCCCAGACTAAAAACTGCCTTTTGTTCCTGTATTTTCATTGAGACACAAGTTGTCGGTGCATCGGTTCAATTTATACGGACCCCTTTACCTTAAGCAAGGACAGGGACCAACTTGTTAAACCCAAGATAGAATACCCTCCCCCGTTAAGGGGGAGGGCAGGGGCGAGGGGTGGGGGTAAAAGCCCGGGGGTATTGGCCTGTTGCTTATGGATGGACGCCAACCTATCGCTCCAGAACCCGGGCCTTAGCATGTGATCAAATTCATTTCCGGAGGGATAAGGCCATTTTCCGGCAACGTCCACTTCGGCCGACAAGACATTATTAAAAAATATTCAGAGGCATGGTATCGGTAAATGTCTGATTTTCCTGTAGGAGGTTTAGAAAATCAACTGTAAGAATTTGCCCTACATCTCACATTGCAGCCCTGCAACCGTTGAAAAGCCCTAAAAAGGCATCATCGGGTATCAGTCAGGCACACCGTTGAACACAAGTGCATGCTCGTGGTCTAAAGCGAAATTCTTCATGGAGTAGCAGAAGAAATTGGCCGCATTTCACCACGCAGTTACTCCATTGTCAATCACAAGCGTATGCCCAGTGACCGCGTCAGATGCCGAGGAGGCCAGATAAACCACGGTGCCCTTTAGATCAGACGCTACACCAAACTGCTGGGTAGGAATAATGCGGGGCGCAGATTCCAGAAATTTCTCCAGGAAAACTGGATCCCATCCCGCAGAGATGTTAGTGCCCCCAAAGAACCCCGGGGCGATACAATTGACGTTAATACCATGAGTGGCATATTCCAGAGCCGCTTCCCTCGTGAAGTTGATCAGGGCCCCCTTGGTTGCGGCGTAATGAGGAAGAGGCGCTATACTGCTGGTCCCTACGATCCCCCATACCGAGGCGATATTGATGATCTTGCCCTTCTTTCTTGTCAGCATATGCTTGGCCGCCTCCCGTGTGCACAGAAAGACCCCATGAAGATTGACATTCACAACTCTGTTCCACTCTTCAATAGGCATCTCATGAATAGCATAGCCTCTCCCGCTTATGCCTGCATTATTTACAAGGATATCTAGCCCGTTAAGCCTGTCTTCAACCTCTCCCATCTTTTCTGCCACTTCATTCTCCTGAGTGACGTCCATCTTTAGAGGCAGGGCCTCTACTTTGAAGGTTTCCTCAATCGTCTTAGCTGATTCCGAGGCGGTATTTAGATCAATATCCGCGCAGGCAACCTTTGCGCCCATTGCCGCCAACCCTTCTGCGAAGGCCTTTCCCAATCCGCTTCCTGCCCCGGTAACCACAGCCACCTTACCAGTTAGATCAAACAAGTCCGGTACACCCATTTTCACCCTCCTTCAGTTAGTGTCCATCGACAATTAGTCTATTTGGTGCCCGAACGAAAACTGTCTTTTTCGCCCATATCTGCGTCGGACTCAAACCTTAAACCTCAAAATACTCAATGTATTTCTGAGGTTAAAATCTTCGTCTTCCTTGCTCTGAAAGAAAAAACCCGGTTTTCATTCGGACACTATTAACACCCTACATCTACTGGATGCATCCGCAAGGAATCTTCGATCAGGGATATTACATGGCAGGAGGAACGGATATCCTGATATCCTCGATTCTAAAGACCCATACCCTTTGCATCATAGAGGCTAAACCTTCACCCGCCTCCTTTTTCAACCCCTCCTTCATCTTTTCAAACAAACTCCCGCTATCCTCATCTCCCATAAGAGACAGGTATACGCGGGCCATTTCAGTACCCATTGGGTTATCTTCATTGATTCTAAAACCGATTACCATGGCGTTTCTATTATCCTTGAGATTCTCTATTGTCTTGCCGAGCCCCAGCTGGATCACGGCCATCCGTTCGTCGTCTATGATGGTTGCGGAACCGGCAAAGGCCGTATTGGCCACCCCTTTCGCGTCGGAAGTGCTGATCAGGGTGAACCCGTTTCCGTTGATCAGGCTTCTGGCCTT
>JAXHTA010000655.1:0-2030 GCA_034190285.1 Thermodesulfobacteriota bacterium
AATTGAAAAAGGGATCCAGGCACTCAGAAAAAGCAGCAGGGAAAGTTCTAAAGACCCAGGAGAAAGACGCAAAAGAGCGATGTCCTGATTGCGGGGAAATTGTTTACCGCGCCGGCGGGTGTCCGTTGTGCCGCTACTGTGGATGGTCACGGTGTCTTTGAGGCATGAAGAAGAAGTGATGTACAATTCTTGAACGTGCCGGGTTTTGTAAACGATAACAACTTGAGGCCCTCTTTCTGATCTTTCAACAAAGGTCAGGGGGAGGGCCTTTTTTCGTTTTGACAGGGGGGAAATTATGAAACTGATCGTGAAATGCTCTTGGTGCGGCAGGATTTTGGGCACAAGGAATTGCTCTGAAGCGGGGAAACCAACACTTCCCATAACGCACTCCATATGTCCTGCATGCTCAAGGAAATTAGAGGAGGAGATGGAAGAACTCCTCCGGCAAAACCAAACCAACAACGACTGATATGAAAGGAGAAGATCATGAAAGACAAAGTTAAACAGGTCTTAAACACCATTTTGGAGAAGTTCAAATCAGGAGACATTCCTGAAGCCATGGCCTATTCCATGTTCCCGCTTGCAGACATGCCAAGTGCCAAGTGGTCAATACTAAATAGGACGCTCATGTTTCTGTCCGGCACTCAGGATGGCCGTGGATTCAGACAATGGAACGAGGTCAACAGGTATGTAAAGAAGGGATCCAAGGCCTTCTATATCCTGGTCCCCTTTATCAAGAAGACAGAGGATCAGGAAACAGGGGAGGAAAAGCAGGCGCTTGTGGGTTTCATGGCGCGGGCTGTATTCCGCTATCAGGACACGGACGGGGACCCATTGGATTATGAGCAAATTGAACTCCCAGACCTACCCTTGATTGAAAGAGCGGAAGAGTGGGGGCTATCTGTGAAGGCCATTCCGGGGAACTTTAGTTATCAAGGGTTTTATTCGCCTGTGAGAAAGGAGATTGGCTTAGCGACAAAGGATGAGTGCGTGTTTTTCCATGAGTTGGCCCATTCCGCACATGAGAAGGTCAATGGGAATCTTAAACGAGGACAGGACCCCATCCAAGAAATTGTTGCGGAATTATCGGCGCAGGCATTGTGCCGGATTGTAGGCAAGAGCGAGGCCAGATACCTGGGAAACTCATACCGCTACATAGAGGGATACGCCGGGGGACTAAATATCACCCCCTATTCAGCCTGCCTCAAGGTTATGTCCGAAACAGAGAAAGTCATTAACCTCATATTGAAAGGAGAGAATCATGACGCTTGAAATGAAATGTAAAAGGCACTGGCAACGGCTAGGAATCAAGGATTTGAAAACCCTTAAAGAGCATATCAAATCGATTTTCGACAAATACCAACATCAAGAGGAAGTCCTGATAGACCTTTACAAAATGATTTTACCGGATTGGGACCTCATAAGGAAAGTAGAGGGTTTTCCCGAGGCCGGTAACGATCTGTGGCAGTTTATTTGTACCTGTTTCCAGGGATTTGATCGTAGAAACCACCCTGATGTAATACCCGGAGGCGCATGGCTGAACAGTGGGTTCTCAGCCAATCATGAACTGTCTCCATGGGAAATCGGCTTCAATAACTGCTCTGTAGTCTATAAGGACGAAAAAGAGGTGATCGCCGCATAAGGAATCACCCGTAACAACTGAGTAAACTAACACTCAAAGGCGTTCATGATCATTTGGTCATGGGCGCTTTTTTTATGGAGGTGGCTAATGACAGATGAACAAATAGAAGAATTAATATGGGATGAACTCAAAAAGAGGGATGTCACTTTTTACGATATGGTCAGTTTACCAAATTATGGCGTTGATCCAAATCCTGAAGATAATGACAGTGATCGTAACGAGAGGATAAGGCACAACAGGTTCAACGACATCCTTGGCAGTGAAAGGATGAAGGATCTCCTGTGTGAGGGAGAATATAATCCATATGAATACTATCCCCCATTGAAGATCCCATTACAAGACTTGTTCCGTTTCTGGTGGAACCGATGTGTTGAAAAAGAAGCCGTTG
>JAXHTA010000656.1:0-2028 GCA_034190285.1 Thermodesulfobacteriota bacterium
GCGTAGTCGGCCGGCTCGACGTTCTCGCCCCGCGCCTCGATGAGCTTCTCGTAGGTGAGCTTGGACTCGGCGAAGCGGCCCAGCTCCTTGTAGGCCCGGCCCAGGGCGTTGAGGGACGGCCCGTGATCGGGGCAGATCTCCAGGGTTGAGAGCAGCCGGGGCACGACCTGGTCCCACTGGCCGGCGTTGATGAACTCGAAGGCGGAGTTGTAGGCCAGATCGGCTTCCTGCTGCTGCCCCGGCGTACACTCGGCGTGGGCCTGCCCGGCCGCGGCCGCCACCAGCAGGATTATACAGAACACCCTCGTCAAAAAGCAAATGTCCTTTTTCACCATCAGGTGAACTTATGTGACAAACGCATGTCGAGCACTCCATTTCAATCAAACTAACAAAACTGATAAGTGATATACCATTCAAAGTGCCACCAAGATTCTCCTCCTGGCCCAAAAGCGTCATTATAGCCTTGGCCAGCTTTCTTACCTCAAAAGGCTTTTCGATATAGTGTAAGGTCTCCTGCTTTAGACGCTTCTTTAATAGCTGCGTTTCATGTTCGGTCATAATGATGCAGGGGATACCAGCGTGGTTCTTGGCCATGTAAGCTAGAAGAACAAGGCCGTTGATCTTGGGCATTTGGATGTCAGTTACGACCACGGAGAAGGCCTGTCTCTGCAGTGCTTTTATGGCGCCCAAACCGTCATTTGCCGTAGCGACCTGGAATTTGTTCCTGTATTTTTTCAGACTGTCCGCAATAATCGTCAAGAGCTGGGCGTCATCATCTACAATCAGAACCTTATCCATTTTATCAAAATCCCCTTTGTTCTGGGTTTTTCGAGGAATTGTAAAATCTCACCCTAGCCCAAGATAAATGATCAATTCATCTTGGACACTACTGGTGCAATTCATCGGATTTCCGGCCTTGTGTTTTATTGGCTACATTCCCAACCTCTTCTTGCAGCATTAGATTATCCAGCAATATACCAGAGTAGTTGGCAAGGATAGCTATCGAATCACCAATATCTTCATCCTTTAATTCTGTTACCAGGACTCCCTGCACATGTTCCCTTCCTTTGAAGCATACAACGATCCACTTTTCCAGCAGGTTTGGACCCAAATGAAGTTCGTCACCGTAATCACTGTATGTCACTACCCTTCCCGATTCAATGGCCTGTTTCAAAGGCTCATTTTCGTCAATTGGAAATCTCATAGAATCGATTCCCTCCACTCCCCCACTCTCAGATGCCCCTATCAATTCTCGTGAAGATCCGTCCACAAGGAAGGCCGCAGCTCTTTTGGCCTCCAATTCACTCACAGCCGCTTCAACCACAATGCGACACAGGTGGACGGGGTCGGCAACCTTCATCAGATCCAGTTCGACATGATAGAGAGAAGACAACTGTGCGTTCTGTTTGAACAGGATCTCGGTCATTTCATTCAGCTCTTCTGTTTGCTCTTTGAGCTTTTGATGGAGTTCAGAGATTCTGAAGATCATGGCCGCAAATTGGCCTATAAGCTGATATATTTCCACCTCAGTTTCTTCTTCTGGGTGCAGAACCAGGAATCCAAAGGCCTCTGGTTGTGACTTAATTGGAAAGACAATAGGCGAATCAAATTCCGGAAACACCTCTCTTACCTGAGGAAGACTGGAAGACCAGGCCACCAACTGTTCACGAATAACGTGTCTCAATACTTCTGACGATTCAATCTCTATAATGCGACGATTGCCTTTCTCCACTAGTGTCCCGTCACGCGCTACTTCCACAACATTTTTGCCATGTTCCACAAGCCAGACGGAATTCTTCTCTGGTCTCATCCGCTCATCTATCTGTTTTGAAAAATGAAGGGCCAGTGATTCCGGATCAGAAAGGTGGGTGGAGGAGTAGACGAGATGCTTGAGCGCGGCCAGTTGTTCATAGCTTGCCTTGTATATGCTAAGCAGTTCTTGAAAGTCCAGGGTTTCTGTTTTCTGCTCGAAGGTCTCTTCTTCAGGTTCCGGAATAGCATTTCCATGAATTCCGTCCAACTTCCGGA
>JAXHTA010000657.1:0-2017 GCA_034190285.1 Thermodesulfobacteriota bacterium
TTTATAGCAGAGCTGGCCCAGGCCATATAAACCTGCATATGTTGCAAGTTGATCCGGGTCGCCGCTTCATCGTCGGCCGCGCCGGTTAGATAGGACCTGAGCCGGGGGCTTTTCCTGATCATAGGCAGAATTCTATCAACGGAATTCTCTTTGGCTGTATTTTCGTCAGGATAGATATACAGTGCAGGGCCAGGAGCCCGGTCGATGGCATACCCGATACAGGTATCAACCATGGCGCTTTTTCCTGTCTGCGGGGCTGCACATACGATAATTGTCTCAACCGACGGGAAAAAGCTGGCATCCAGGACATCCTTAAGATAGGGTGTAGTAACGTTTTTCCATTTCGTGCCCTCATAGGGCCCACGTGTTATTACCCTGTGCCGTTCCGCCCAATCGCTGGCCGGTATCCTTGAGCGTTTCCGGTACACAACACGCTCAGCCTGCGAAAAACGCACGAAAAGCCGGACGTCTTCCTTACGTTCTTTAAGGCTTTCCGGCAACCAGGAAGGGCTGTCTTCTATGATTATAGGGGCTATCGACTCCATCATCCTTTTTCGCCTTCCATGTTCCAATCCCTTGCTGAGTTTTTATCCACTTTCTTCTGACACGTTCTCCGCATTCGCCTTCAGGAGCACCTGGAATTCTTTCACTGTAGCAAATTCGTTCAGGGCATCATTCAGTCCCGTAGTTATATCCCGCACAAGATCACCTGCCTTTTTTTCATCGCCATTCACGAGGGCGACCCATTCGTTCGCCTTCGACTGGATCAAAAAATTCAGGCCAGCTTCGAGGACAGACGCCCTTGCCGCCATCTCTCGATCCAGGTCTTCGCGTAAGATGAAGAGCCCCTCTTCAGCCATGCGTTTTATTTGCTCCCGCTTGGCTTGCTCTGTTTTCCATGCCACTTCGGCAAGCAGTTTTTTCCTTTGGAGCTGTTCATCGTCTACCTTCAGGGCAGTTTCCTGTTGTGTCAGATGAGTCCTTGCGTATTTTTGGACGGCCTTGAGCGTGTATATGCCTTCTGAGTTGGGGCGTATTCGCCCTTCCGTCTGGTGTTTATAGACAGTGCTCTGGGATACCTTCCACCCTTCGGCCTTAAGATATTCTGCAACTTCAATCAACGTCTTAAATTCGGTTTTTTTGTTGTTAACCATTGTTAATTTATTGTTGACCCATCCTTAACCCTGGCGGGAGCCCTGCCTTTACCCATGCGCGCAAGTCTACGCCCGCCTGATATGCCTCACCAGGGTCTTTCCCTTCCGGCACCGGCCATCGCTCACAATCCGGAAATTGCTGTTTCCACCAGGCCCAGTATTTTGCGCCGGCCTCATCAAAATCAAGGGACACTAATATTTCAACACTGTTACGGAGTATCCGCTCCGCAACGTCATCCGGCTTTGTACTGACGCTCCCAAGGGCAACGGCCCCCAAAAGATCCCCGGCAACCTGTGAAATGAGTACTGCGTCAAGCTCCGATTCCACCACCACGAATGCTGAGCGGTCTGGATTAATCAGCATCGTCCTGGAAGATGACCCAGGAACAAAATAATACCGAGGCCCGAAATCCAGCTCTCCCGCCCGCCTGATACGGATCCGCTGAAGCCCAGCACCATCAAAAAACGGAATCACCATCCCGCGAGGCAACCATAAAGCCTTTGGCTTGCCGTTCGAATTCTCTTCACATGGCAATCCCCAGGCCTTCCTGGCCCGATACAAATCCCTTCCGTTCTGCCCAGGGTTCCAGCCCAAACCAAAATGGGCAATGGATCTTTCATTGATTCCCCTCTTAGCAAGCCGCTCAATGAGCGGTGCGCTTTCCATTAAATGCTCATATGCCCAGGTAACAAACTTACCAGCATGCTCACGCCATTGGTCGCTCGGTGAATCATATCGATTTGGCGTCCATTGGCCGGGTTTCGGCAGAGTGGGATAACGCAAGTTTCTGGACGTGGGTAATGGCCTGTTGAGCCTGTTACAAGCTTCCCGAAAAGAAAGCCCCTCAAAATCACGTAAAAAC
>JAXHTA010000658.1:0-2015 GCA_034190285.1 Thermodesulfobacteriota bacterium
AAAAAACGGTGCGGGTGAGACGGATTCAGTCGGCAGGGTTGTTGAGGTCAATCTGATAAATGCTGTTGATGTGGCCGGTATCCAGGTAGATATCTGCAATACGGGTGATTACCTGAGTCTGCAATCTGTAGAACTGACAGGCCGTACAGACAATTTCACGTGTGATTTCCAGGATGATTATCCACAGGTCGACTGTGCCAGTCTGGTCCTTTACTCTAAGGCTGGTTCTGTTATCCAACAAGGCTATGGGTCCATATGCATCCTTCATTATGATGTTTCTAGTGACGCAAGAGCCGGATCCTGCGAGGAGTTGATCCCGGATAACCTGCTTATTACAGATGGAGAAGATAGTCCTTTAAACGGATCGGAAGATCCGGGGGAGTTTTTACTTTGGAATCCATGGAGACCCATGGCCCTATGAAGCGACCAGCGGGCAGGTCGGGGACGGTCTTGTTAATATTTTTGATGTAGTGAGGGATATTCAGATACTTTTTGAGACATACGCACCCGTCCCTTGCGAGCTGGTGGCCGCTGATGTTCCGACCGGCGCGCCGCCTGATTGTGTTGCACCTGATGAAACAGTAAATATCCAGGATATCCTAGTAATGGTGGACAGGATCCTGGCACGTCCGAACTGAATTGATCAACTGTGAGACTTGTTGAAGGAATTGATCCTGTGAAAAGCAGACGCCTTTTGAGAATATTTTCGGCCATAATTGGAGTTTTAGCTTTAGCCATGATTCCGAAAGAGGCCCTATCACTGATAAGGCTTACGGTGCAAAGCACAATAGGCGCGCCTGGTTCCTCGGAAACCGAGGTCATCATTATGCTTGAAAACCCCGATGATAAGGTGTCGCACCTCCGGTTCGACATCTGCGATGAGGACAATTATCTTACTCTAAAAAAGATCGTCCCCACTTCCCGCACCAAAGGACTCACCTCTATAGACTTTAAGGAGCTTCCAAATGGATGTGCCGAGATTCACGTGTCATCAACGGGCGAAGAAGTTATAGAGGCCGGGAAAGGTCCGGCCCTTGTTTTTCTATTTGATGTCTCAAAGGCGGCGCCCCTGACAGAGAATCGTGCACTCACCCTCCGAAATCTCGAAGTGAAGAATGAGCTGTCTCATCCGTTGGATGCCGCTTCGGTACAAGGCGGGTTTATTTTTGTAGTAGTCCAGGGAAGGATAAAGAAGGCCTATCCCAAGAAGATCATGGGGAGTCAAACAAAGGCCACCAAGCATCTTCTTATGGTCGTAGGAGAGGACACGAGATTCAACTTAAGTACGAAGTTCTACTTTAATCCTCGAGATGAAATCGAATGTCTTGGCCAGATCGGGTTGGGGGATTTCTTGATTGGCTTGATCAGGCTGGGTCCCAATCCTCCGCAAGGTCCCTGTAATATCGGGATCTATACGAACGGAGGAGAAGCGGTGGTCAATGCAAGCAATGTGTTTGAAATAGGACTGGCCACGGAAAAAAAGGATAAGAAAAAATGAAGAAGATTCGCCCTTTAGTGTTGTTAGAGGCACTGTTTCATCTAGGCGGAGAGGGCCTGGCCTCGGAAATAATCTGCGCGGACGTCGCGGATGTCTATATCGATGAGTGGTATCCAGATGAGAACCCAAATTATAAGACCCGGATACTCGTCGCTACCAACATGAATATCCACCACGGCATTGCCAGGGGCCTGTTCCGTTTTGACATCCCGGGTGATTTAAATGCCTCTCAAATTAAGACCGCCGCCATATACCTCTCTGCCTGCTCCCACTGAGGGGGAGGAAACGGGGGCCTGGTAGGCTTCTATGCCTTAAATGACCCATTTGATGAAGAGACGGATACCTGGAATACCTTAGGAGGAGGGAACTGGGATGATTCGGTTTGTTTCGAGGCCGTGCTCCCCGGCGGCAATGGGTGGAACCAGGCCGTGGACGGGCAGCCGCCCGACGGTGTTGAAGGTCTGGATATCACCAATCTCCTTAAGGAAAACCTGGAAAAGGCGAGGACAAACGGGAT